>DUUZ01000073.1 GCA_012841255.1 Clostridiaceae bacterium | reverse complement strand
GTCGGGCGGAACGCCTGCCGTGACCGACCCCGAAGGTCCCCCGACGGGTCTGGCCAAGGCTGAAATTACGGTTCAGGCAGAGGCGGACTGGATGGCTTACTATGAGGCGGCCGCCAAGCGCATTACCGATGCCAATGAGGAAGTCACCATCAAGCTTCAGGAGATCGGATCCTTTGACCATATCGATATCCTGGATGAGACGGATGCCAGCAACAAGGACGTCGCCGATGTCTTTGCCCTCCCGGCGGACCGGCTGACCAACCTTGCCGGCAAGGATCTCCTGGGCGCCATTGATGCCCAGGCCATCGCGGCCCGTCTGGGCGGCTGGACCGACTTTGACGCCGGCTTGGGCGGACTTTTCAAGCTGGACGGCGAATACCTGGCCTTCCCCTTCAACATCGAGACCCTGGTGGTCTTCGCAAACGAGAAGAATGCTGAGACCGAAGGCCTTGATCTCAGTAAACCGCTGGAACTCGAAACCATCGAGAATCCGGCCCACATCCTGCTCCCCGTCTTTGACGCCTGGTTTGGCGTTGCCCTGACCAACTCGGCAGACATCGCTCTTCTGAAAGAAGAAGGAACGGGTTTTGTCTCCGACCTGACGGCCGAATGGGGAGAACTGGAAGCCGGTAAAAAAGCGGCTCTGACCGTCCTTTACGAATACTGGAAACTCAACTACGACAAGAACACGACCCTCTTTGATCCCGACGCCGGCTGGGGCTACATTGACGACCAGTTCACCAGCGGCAACGCAGGTGTCCTGCGCATCGACGGCCCCTGGTCCACAGGCAGCATCAAGGAAAAGACGAACAACGGCGCTGATCTGGGGGTCTACTCCATCGGCCAGATCACCGTCGCGGGTCAACCTCTCCGCCACTGGCAGGGCGGCTGGGGACTGGCCGTCAACCCCAGGATTGAAGAAGATGCAGCCAAACTGGCCCTGGCGGAAGCCATGATCGCTGAGATCGTCAACCCGGCCTATGCGGTGGACCTTTTCAACGCCACGGGCAAGGTTCTCGAGAACGTGCCTGCCTCGGTCTACGAGGCCTCGGATCTGGATGAGATCGATAAGAAGGTTATTGCCTCCATGATCGACTCCTTCCACGTCTCACCTGGAAGACCTCTCTTCCAGGAGTTCGGCCCCGTCTGGGATACCTGGCAAAATGCTGTCCTCTCATGGAACAGCGTGGTTCCGGCTTCGGCTGAAGCGGCCTACGGCCAGCTCAAGGCCTCCTTCGATGCCATGATGGCTGACCTCAAGTAAACGATGCACTTGCACTGACTTTAGTCTTTATGAGGCAGGGAGATCTTTCGATTTCCCTGCCTTCTTAAATTATTCCCGGTTTTCGTCTATGATGATGAAGAAGAGAATGACCAGGGGAGACCGATGTGGACCGTGAAGGAAGACAAGTGAAACAGGCCCTCGGAAGGCCGCTCACCTTACTGCTTTCTTTTTGTGCCGCCCTGATCATCCTGCCTGCCCTGGAGGCATTGGCCCTGGCAAGCCCGGAGGGCTTCTCGGCCTGGCAGACCCTGGTCCAAGAGGCCAACCCGGCTGACTATTCGTCCTTTATTCTGACCCGCTTTCTCCTGGACATCCTGGTTCCCGCAACCCTTGCCCTTTATACCTTCCTGACCGTCAGGAAGTTGGGCACCCCTCCGCTTTACCGCCTGATCTGGGGGGGACTGATTTTTATTACGGCCATGTGGAAGTTTCTGACTTTTGAGACCTCTTCCCCGCTTTGGTATCTGACGCTTGCCCTTTGGGCGGGCCTTTTTCTTGTCGTCATCAACTTTCACCGCTTCCCGGGTGAAATCGCAAAGAGCTAGAAAGAAGGTGGGCATGAGTTATTCCCTGACTGTATCGGATGACATCGGAAACCAGCACCCGCGAAGAAATCTCATCCTGCTCGACAAGGCTGTCCAGGCGGCCCGCAAGAAAGACCAGGCCCTGCCGTCTGAGGCGGAGGGTCTGACTGCGGAAGCCGTCTCTGCATACAGCGAGAAGATGAAGGCGGCAAGAGCCGGAGAAAAAGAATTCCAACAAGGCAGGAAGGCCAGGCAGAAGGACTTTCTTGCCGGCATCAAGGATCCCGACAAGAGAATCCGGCGCTGGCTGCTCGAGGCCATGGAGGCCCGCGCCCGGTCGGACTTTTACCTTCCTCTCATTGACCTGGATTACAGCTATGAACTCCGTTACCGGGAGAACCTGGAAAAAGCAGACCAACTGCCCCGGATTGCCGCTGAACGCCGACAGGTGAAGGACGAACTGGAGGCTGCGAAAAAAGCTCTGAAAGAAGCCCGGTCGGTTGACAGCCGGCCGCAAACGCAGGATTTCAAGGCCGCCCGCAAGACTCGCCTGGCAGATTTCGGCAATGATAAGAAAGAATGGAAGAAAGCTTACAGGGAGGGCATGATCTCCTCCCGGGCCTTCGCCAATGAGAAAAGGGAAGGAATGCTGGCCGTCCGGGATGAGATCCGTTCGCTGAAGCGGAAGCTTCCCGTCAACGACCAGAGGGAACGGGTTCGTCATGCCCGCCACCGCCTGCGTCAGGATGCCAGAACCAGGCTTCGGGTGCTTCACTCCGATCTGCCCGATCTTCGCAGGAAAACGCCCATCGAGGTTAAGAAGCAGAAAGCTTTCATCTCCTGGCTGACCTGGCCCCTGCCGGGTCTGGGCCAGCTGCTTCTGGGTCAATATGCCAAGGCCATTCTCTTTTTCATGGGGTCTCTCTTCTTTTATCTGGGAGCCCTGCCCTATGCCCTGGGCCGGGGTAATTACCGGGGCAAGGGAATCTTCGGCCTTATCTCCCTGGCCCGGGACGGCAGCCGGCTGGACCGGTCGGTCATCTTCATGGTTGAAGGCGTCATTGCTGTCATCCTGCTTCTTTTGGGACTCCTCATTTTCTACCAGTCTTTCCGGGATATCAACCGGGTGGAGAAGAAGATGATCCGGGGGGTCAGAAAGCATAACTGGTTCGAGACCCGGATGGCCATCCGCCGGGACGGCTTCCCCTTCTTCGCCTCGGCACCAGCGGCCCTGGTTACGATTTTCATTGTCCTTTTGCCCATTGCTGTGACCATCCTCATTTCCTTTACCAACTATGATCCCAGCCACCAATCCAAATTCGACTGGGCGGGCCTGGCCAACTTCAAGCAGATCATCCTGGGGCAGGGGATTGCGGGAGGTCCCTTCTGGCTGATCACGGGCTGGACGGTCATCTGGACCATCTTCGCCACATCCCTTGCCATCCTCATCGGCTTTGTCCTGGCCCTCCTGGTCAACCAGGACAGGATCCGGGGCAAGAAGCTCTTCCGGACCGTCTATCTTCTGCCCTGGGCGGTCCCCGCCTTCATTACCATCATGTTCTTCTCCATCATGTTCTCGCCGGATGGACCCCTGACCAGCCTCCTGTCCTCTCTGACAGGCCAGATCACCAACATCAAGTACTCGACCTGGGGGACCCGGATTGTCCTCATTCTTCTGCAGGGCTGGCTGGGGAGTTCCTATATCTTCCTCCTTTGCACGGGGATCCTGCAGGGGATTCCCCATGATCTCTACGAGGCGGCCAAGATCGACGGGGCGACTGGTTTCCAGGCCACCCGCCATATCACCATCCCCATCCTCCTCTTCCAGACAGCACCTCTCATGGTCGGCCAGTACACCTTCAACTTCAACAACTTCTCGATCATCTACCTCTTCAACGGAGGCGGCCCCTTTGAGCCGTCCAAGTACGGGAATATCGCGGGGTCCTCCGACCTCCTGATTTCCTACATCTACAAGCTGACCATCCAGAAGCAATATCAGGGGATCGGGTCCGCCATCACCCTGGTGGTCTCCCTGGTCCTCATGTTCTTTGCCTGGGTCGGCTTCAGCCGTTCCAAGGCCTTCCGGGAGGAGAAATTATGAGCAAGAAAAAAGACAAGGCCCTCTATCTGTCGGACCGGCCGCCCCTGACCCCGGTCAAGGTCGTTTTGCTGGGCATCAGCTACGTCCTCCTCTTCTTCTATGTGTTTGTCATTCTCTGGCCCCTGTCCCAGATCCTTTTTGCAAGTTTCAACGGCAGCCACGGAACCTACATCCAGATCGGCTCGGAGTTTTCCTTCTCCCTCAAGCATTTTGAGTATCTCTTCCAGAAGACCTATTTCCTGGACTGGGTGGTCAACACCATCATCATTGCCCTGGCCACGGCACTTCTGACTTTGCTTTTTGTATCCTTCACGGGCTACGCCTATTCCCGCTACCGCTTCCGGGGGCGGAAGGCCTCCCTCATGGCCATCATGCTGATCCAGACCATTCCTTCTTTTGCGGGGATCGCGGCCTTTTATACCCTCCACTCCATCATCGCCTCGATTGCCCCCTGGTTCAGCCGGCAGATGTTCCTGGTCCTCATCTATGCGGGGGGAGGGATTGCGGGCAATACCTTCATCCTGAAAGGCTACATCGACTCCATCTCCACGGAGCTGGACGATGCCGCCCGGATCGACGGCTGCGGCAACCTCCAGGTCTACCGCCTGATCATCATGCCCATCGTCCGCCCCATGCTGGCAGTTATCGCGCTCTGGTCCTTCATCGGGCCCTTCCTGGATTTCATGCTGCCCAGCATCCTCTTGAATGACCCCCGGTCCTATACGCTGGCCACCGGTCTTCACACGTTGATCAACGATGTCCGAAATATGCACCAGCCCGTCTTTGCGGCCGGAGGTCTCCTGACGGCGGTGCCCATCATTATTCTGTTTATCGCCCTGCAGAAGCAGCTGGTATCCGGCCTGGCTTCAGGCGCTGTCAAAGGTTAAGGAGGCTCCAATGAAAGTTGAACTGGTCAATATCGGGAAGAAGTACGAAGGACGGGAAAATTTCACCATCCGCCATATCGACCTGGAGATTGAGGACAAGGATTTCTGCGTCATCCTGGGCCCCTCGGGCTGCGGCAAGAGTACTCTGCTCCGCATGATTGCAGGCCTCAACTCCATCACGGAGGGCGACCTGCTCTTTGACGGCAAGAGGATGAACAAGGTGGAACCCAAGGACCGGGACATCGCCATGGTCTTCCAGTCCTATGCCCTTTACCCGCACATGACGGTCTACGACAACATGGCCTTCTCCCTCAAGATGCGTAAAGAGCATAAGGAGGTCATCCACGACCGGGTCCTGGAAGCAGCGGAACTTTTGCAGATCACGGAGTACCTCTATTCCAAGCCCTCTGAAATTTCGGGAGGCCAAAGACAAAGAGTCGCCCTGGGCCGGGCCATGGTCAGGAAGGCCGGAGTCTTCCTCCTGGACGAGCCCCTTTCCAACCTGGATGCCAAGTTGCGTGAACACATGCGCGTGGAACTGGTCCGCCTCCACAAGGCCCTGGAGACCACCTCCATCTACGTCACCCACGATCAGACGGAAGCCATGACCATGGCGACCAAAATTGTCCTCCTGGACGACGGCAAGGTCCAGCAGGTGGGCAAACCCACCGAGTTCTATGAACGGCCGGCCAATCTTTTCGTGGCGGGCTTCATCGGTTCACCCACCATGAATGTCTTTC
>DUUZ01000072.1 GCA_012841255.1 Clostridiaceae bacterium | reverse complement strand
GCCACCGCGGCACTCACGCCGGCCACTCCCCCGCCGCAGACGATCACGTCGTAGTCTCCCAGGACAGGGGTGGACAGACTTTCTTCAATGAAGTCTGCCGGATTATACTTTTCCGTCATGGACAACTTCCTATCTTTTTGACCGGACGGATCTCCCGCAGGATCTGCGTCAGCTCTGCAAGATCACGGTCTTCCTCCCTTAAATCGGAGGCCAAGGCGTAAAGCTTTGCGGCCAGATCCGGAGACAGGGCGCCGGCTGTCAGCTGATCAAACTTCTCCCGCATGAGTTCATCCGTCATCATGCATTTGCTCTGCGCGGCATCAGTTTCGCCGCACAGGGCCGTCCCGTCTTTGAGCCTGATCTCCAGAATGCATCCCCGCACCCCGGCCGGCCCCTCCCCGTAGGCGTCATGCCGTCGGGTGGAAATCCTGTCCTGCAGCTCCCGGTATTTGGGATCCCGGATCGTATCTTCCAGAAAAGCCCGGGGTGGCAGGGCCCCCTCAATCAGGGCATAGGCGACGGTGTAGTAGAGGGACAGGCGGACTGAGGTGGTGTTATAGGAACGGCCGACACCCTCGTTGAGATCATAGGCGTAGGGGTAGACATCCACCAGAACCGACTCGATGTCCCGGTAATCGATGGAGTGGGCCTGCCGGAGTGCCAGGGCGGTCTTAACCGCGGGATTGACCGCAAAGCAGGCCGCATATTCCTTGATATTGAGCTGGTCAATGAAATAGGGCTGGCCCAGCGGAATGTCCTTGCCTTCCCGACCGGAGAAAATACTGTCCAATGACTTCATGCCGCCCAAGACCGTATGGGGACCCGTCAGTCCGCGACTTGCGGCCTCGACGGCGAAAAGGCCCAGGTAGGCTCCCCAGCCGCCATAGAGGTCCTTTGAATCCGAACCTTCGACAAAACTGACAAAGGGACAGACAGGCAAAAGAGAGGCGGCAATGCCGAAAGCATTGAGAAGCTGATCCATGTCCAGGCCGCGGAGGAGGCCGGCGGCTGACGTCACGGCCAGGGCCCCGACAAAACCGGGAGGATGAAGACCCAGTTCACGTACCTTTTCGATGGCCAGGAGGGCCATCCGGGTCGAGGCTTCATAACCGAAGACGACAGCCCGCACCAGATCGGGAATGGACGCCCCATATTGCTCATAGGTGGCCAGGATCGCCGACCAGACATAGATGCCCGGATGGGCCGATCCGCGGGTGCTGTCATTATGCTCCAGGCTGGACAGGCGGACGGCATTGGCAAAGGCAGCCGTGAGCGGAGAGTAGCTCCCGCTGTCGGCCCAGATGCCGGCCTTGCCGGATCCGGCAGGATTCAGGTTTTTAATCAGGTCCAGCATTGCATCACAGCAGCCTTCATATGCTGTAAAAGCTGAAGCCCCCGCGTAATTAATCAGGGACCGCTCCACCTGCTGGAGGGTGACATCGGTCAGCTCCTCAAAAGAAAGGTGCATGAAATGTTCTGCGATGTCCCGGTAATAATCTGTGTTACTGTTCATTCTTCAAGACCGTTTCTACAGGGCAGGTGCCGGCGGCAGGCCGTTGATTTCCCGGACATGCAGGCAGGCCGCATAGTGGTCGGGCATGATTTCCTCAAGCTGGGGCGTGACATTGTAGCAATCTTCCTGTGCGT
>DUUZ01000071.1 GCA_012841255.1 Clostridiaceae bacterium | reverse complement strand
TTCAACTAATGAACGGGGTCCTACCCGATTTGAGTCTTTAATTCCGGTATTCGATGCTCCCGAGTGCCCGGTCATCCACGACCAGGATCCAGGTGAGGCCGGGGTTCAGGATCAGCTCTTCGTCATTCATGGAATAGTGAATAGGATCTGTATGGGAGGACTTCTTCCATTGGATGTCATAGCGGCGGCCGGCCGTCAGATAAACAGCGTCCCCCTGGCCGATCCAGTCAATCTTGACATGAACCCCGTTGGGCATGGTGCCGTGAGGACGATAAAGGACGATGATGTTGGCAATCTTCAGGGTCTCTTTTGTCTCTTCGTCAACCAGGATATCCGGCCCGTTGTATTTGATATAGCTTTTCTGGTCCGGCTGGTATTGGAAAGACTCCTTCGTATTGTTGTACTGGTAGTGAAGCTGGCGCGTGGGAATGCCATTCTTGGGAACGACCAGGTGATCCCGGACCCGCAGATCATTGGTACCCTCTTTCAATTCGAGGGAGCCGTAGGATTTTTCCGCCCTTTTGTAGCAGTTCTCCAGACGGGTATAGAGGTTATGGGGGGCCTTCCTGTGGGAGGTCCTGTAAAAGAGATCGTAATAGCCCTTCAGGGCGTCCATGATCCGGATCTGGTTCTTGACCGGACTGGCTTCAATCACCCGGTAGTTGCCGGCGTAGGTGTAAAAAGACTGGTGCTGGACCGCCAGGTCCAAAAAAGCGGGACGGGCGCTTCGGACCGGACCGATGACCCCTTCCTCCGTATCCGTCAAGAGCAGAAAGCGCGTGGTCCGGGCCTCGGTCATCATCTGGTAGATGAGCTTGGCGGATCCCAGCCCTGACTGGGGCCTGGCCTGGGGCGTGTTGTTGATCATGAAGGCAACAGGGCAGCGGTCTGCAAAAAGAGGACTGATGACTTCTTCTTTTTTCTTGGTTGTCAGGGTCGGTTGAGGAATATTAGCGCTTGAAGACGGAGGGGAAGATGTGGCGGCTTCTCTTGTCCCTGTGGGCCCGCTTTCGGGAGGGGGCAGACTTTCCCCCGTATCGCCTTTCCCGCAGGCGAATAGACCGGAAAGCAGGAGCAGAACAGCCAAGAGAGACAGGTATTTTTTCACGCTTGCACCTCCATCTATTGACATGATCATAGCACTCCGAAGGCGGCGCAAAAAGGGGCTGTGCTATCCTGAATCAAAGGCGTCCTGCATGGAAAGGCGGTGCTCCCATGGATATGCAATCTTTATCAACCCTTGCCGGCTGGATCCGGGAATCGGACTCAACGGTCTTCTTCGGGGGAGCGGGGGTATCCACGGAGTCCGGTGTGCCGGACTTTCGGAGTTCGTCCGGGATCTATGCCGGGGAGGGGGGCGCCGAGCGCTATTTATCCATTGATTACATGCATGAAGAACCGGACGCATTCTATGATTTCTACCGCAAATACTTCATTTTGACCGGCATCCTGCCCAATCCCGCCCACCTGAAACTGGCCGAGATGGAAAAGAAGGGGAGACTGTCATCGGTCATCACCCAGAATATCGACAGCCTGCACCAGAAGGCAGGGAGCCGCAAGGTCATTGAACTGCACGGTAACGGAGAACGGTTTTATTGCGAACGCTGCAAAACCTCCTATTCACCGGCTGAAGTATCCTCGGGTTCAGGAGCTTTTTACTGCAAGAAACCCGGATGCGGAGGCTTTGTCCGCCCCGATATCGTCATGTACGGGGAGGTCCTGGATTTCGGGGTGCTGGACCGGGCCCTGGGAGAGATCGCCCGGGCTGATCTTTTGATCGCCGGCGGAAGTTCGCTTGCGGTCTACCCCGCTGCCGGCCTGCTTGCCCGTCGCAAAAAGAGCTCCCGCCTGGTCATGATCAACCTGGACCCGACCGCTTATGACAGGGAGGCGGACCTTATTATCCGGGAGCCGATCGGACGTTTCATGGCGGAGATCCAGCTGGAAAGCCGTTGAAAACATAACTTATTTCTGCTAGCATGATGTCGCCTTGCCGGCGCCTGCCAAGAGTATTGGACCAAGGGCGCGGACCCCGGGCCGGCAGGGGAGATGGAGGTTTTCTCATTGGACGGCAGTAGCTGTACCGGCCCTCTTT
>DUUZ01000070.1 GCA_012841255.1 Clostridiaceae bacterium | reverse complement strand
ATACCGAACTCACCTCTTTATAGATTTGCATGCTGGGAATCCAGATCTCGATGTCATAGGTCTTGTACATGCCGGCAGAGCAATCCCCTGCTGCCAGCCGGCTGACCCGGTGGACCAGCCCCAGGCCTTCCACCAGCTTCGCAGCCTTGCGGACCAGTTCCTCAAAGGCAGCCTCCGAATCCTCGGGACGGGTGTACTGGAACATCTCCACCTTGTTGAACTGGTGCCCCCGGATCATCCCGCGCTCGTCGGCCCGGTAGGAGCCGGCCTCCCGGCGGTAGCAGGGGGTAAAGGCAAAATATTTCTTGGGCAGCTCGGATTCCTTGAGAATCTCATCGGCATGGATATTGATTAAGGCCGTTTCCGCAGTCGGCAGAATAAACTGGAATTTATCCCCGCCGCCCCGGAGCTGGAAGACATCGTCTTCAAATTTGGGAAACTGGCCCCCCACGTAGCCGCATTCATAATTCAGGATATGCGGCGGCAGCATCATCTCGTAGCCGTCCTTGATATGTTCGCTGACGAAGTAGTTCAAAAGGGCCCACTCCAGGATGGCACCCGGACCCGTGTAAATCCAGAAACCGCGTCCGGAAAGCTTGGCGCCCCGTTCGTAATCCACCATGCCGCAGGATTCGACAAGATCCACATGATTCCGCATCTGCGGGCCGACCGGCATGGGTTCACCCCAGACAGAGACAACCTCATTGTTCTCCTTGCCGCCGGCGGGGATATCGTCCGCGGGAATATTGGGAAGAGAAGACAGGAAAGCCTGTTGCTCTTCCTGCATCTCCTTGATCCGGATGTCGTTGTCACGGATTTTGTCGCTCAAAAGGCGCAGGCCTTCAGTCAGCTCGGAAACGTCGCCCTTCTGCTTCTTGATCAAAGGAATCTCGGCCGACTTCCTGTTGCGTTCAGCCTTCAGTTCCTCTGTTTCATGCATGAGTGCCCGGCGCCTGGCATCTTCCTCAAGAAAATCGGTAAAATCGACAATAAATTCACGGCGGGCCAACTTGGCAGCGACCTCTTCCGGCTTATTGCGAATATAAATTAAATCCAGCATAAATCCCTCCAGATAAATGGTTCTGCCGGTTTATTCTAACACAGCCGGCTTTTGACCCTTGTTTACAAGGCTAGCTCTTCATGTTCGAAATGGCATCTTCCACGTAGTAATCCATCAGCTCCCGGGAGAGTGCGCCCTGGACATAGCCGATAAAATTTCCTTCATGGTCGATCATGAAGGTGGTGGGGAGCCCCGTGACCTGGTAGTCCCGGAAAACACTGCCGGCCTCATCCATGAGGACCGGGAAGCTGATCTGGTTTTCATCCAGGAAACCCCGGATTCCTTCGACATCCATTTCAGAGCCCGACGAGGGATAGACGATCCCTATGACTGCCAGATCGTCCCCATTATTCTGATGCTCTTTATAAAGGGCTTCGATGTCAGGCAGCTCCTGTTTGCAGGGCGGACACCAGGTCGCCCAGAAATTCAGGAAGACCACCTTGCCCCGGTAATCCGAAAGATTGTGCTCCGTCCCGTTCTGATCGGTCAGGGTGAAGCCCATGGCCTCAATCTTCGCAGGCTCCTCGGATCCGGCCGACTCGGTGCCGCTTTCACCGGTCGGCGCCGCCGTATCCGTGGGAGTCTGCCCCCCATTGGTGGAGCAGGCTGCTGCCGGCAGGATAAAGGCTGCCAGAATAACGAAAAGGACGAGAATACCCGCTCTTTGCTTCCATGTGTTGGTTTTTGTTTTGTCCATTGATTCTTCCTTTATTGTTCAGAACATCAGCCGCCGTAGACACCGGCGATCATCAGGGTCCCGATGACGATCATCAGGAGGCCCCCAAGAATGACAGTATACTTCATGATCCTGGTATGGCGTTTGAAGAAATCCAGCGCCTGGGTGGTGAAGAGCCCCACAAGCAGGAAGGGTACGGTAAAGCCCAGGGTGTAGACCCCCACCAGCAGAAAACCCTGACTCCGGTGGGCCGCACTGGCCGCCATGAGGAGAACACTTCCCATGATAGGCCCGATACAGGGAGTCCAGGCAAAGCTGAAGGTGAAGCCCATGAGAAAGGCCACGACCGGGTTCATGGTCAGCTGGTCCAGCTTGAAGGGCAGCCGCCGGTCCCGGGATAAGAAGAAGGAACTCCCGAAGGCTCCCAGCTGGTAAAGGCCGAAGGCGATGACCAGAACTCCGCCGCCAATGGCGAAGGCCCGGCGGTAGGTCTGGAAGAAACTGCCTGCGGCCGTCGAACCCAGGGCAAGGATGAAAAAGGTGGACGCGATCCCAAGGACAAAGAAAAGAGTATTGAGGAAAACCCGTTTGCGGGAATAATGGATGGTCCCATCTTCATCGACCGTATAGGTGCCGCCCGCCAGATAGCCCACATACATGGGTAACAGGGGCAGGACGCAGGGAGATAAAAAGCTGACCAGCCCCTGCAAGAAGACGGTCAGCACAGAGGCTGATTGCTGGATTTCCAGTGCTGGAGGCATGATTCACCCCTTCCATGGCAATGCTGAACCGGAGCCGGCCCCGGTCCGGATACATGGCAAACATTTTACCAAGCCGGAAGATCCGGCATGTCACAAGTGAAACATTAGTCGTCGATGGGCAAAAAACCCTCACCGTACACTTCATCGTAGGAGGTGACGATCATGAGGGCATCGGGGTCGACGTCCCGGACTATTTTCCGGACTGCCGGGACCTGGGACCGGCTGCAGGCGCACATGATGACCGGCCGGTGTTCACGCGAATAGGCTCCCTTGGCCTGGAGGATGGTGGACCCCCGGTCCAGTTCCCGGCCGATCCGGGCGGCGATCTCCTCTTCATGGCCGGAAATAATCATGGCCATTTTCCCTGATACAAAGCCGAACATGATCTTGTCGATCACCAGGATCAGGACTGTGCTGTAGATGAAACCGTAAAGAACCGAATCGATCTTCTGAAAGACCAGTCCGCCCGACAGAATGATGACTCCGTCAACAAAGAGCGTCACCTGGCCCAAGGACATATGGGGCTTCTTCTTGCGAAGGGACATGATGATCAGGTCGGATCCCCCCGTACTGCTCTTATTCTGGTAGACAATGGCCAGGCCGATCCCGGTCAGAGCCCCGGCAAAGAGTGCGGCCAGAAGGGGATCTCCCTGGTAGACCGGCAGTCTGGGGCTGATCAGGTCCAAAAAGATGGTGTTGACGACCAGGGTCTGGAAAGATCGGAAAAGAAAACGGTGGCCCAGGGTGCGGTAAGCCAGAAGAATGAGGGGGATATTCAAAAGCAGAGCCAGGGTACCGATGGGCAGCCGGGTGTAGTGGTGGATGATGATGGCGATACCTGTCACGCCACCAGGGGCAAAATCGGCCTGAGCAGCGAAGTTGT
>DUUZ01000069.1 GCA_012841255.1 Clostridiaceae bacterium | reverse complement strand
GCGCCTCCCCGATCGATGAAAGCCTGGGATAGTTGTTCAAGCTAGAAGGTCCTTTCCGCTAAACGGTCCAAATAGTCTTTGAGACCCGAAATATCATAACCCAATTTGGAAAGATTCCAAAGAGCCTCTTGGATCTTGCCGGCTTCTGTATCAAGTGCACGCCTAGCACCTTCCAGTCCCCCCACCGTGACAAAGGTTTTCTTGCCCGACCGGGCATCCTTGTCGGGGGTCTTGCCCAGGGTATCCAGGGAAGCCTCCTGGTCCAGGATATCGTCCCGGATCTGGAAGACCAGACCGGCTGAAAGTCCCAGGACCGAGAGTTCCCGGATGACTTCATCCGGAGCCCCGGCCAGGTGACCGGCCATGAGGAAGGCGGCCTCTATCAGGCAGCCTGTCTTTTTTTCTGCCATGCCATAAACATCAGAGAGAGAGATCTCTTCCGGTTTCTTTTTTTCCATCTGAAGATCCCGGTCCTGGCCCAGGATCATGCCCCGGCCGCCGGCGGCATAGGCCAGTGCCTGCATGGCTCCTGGGGCACCGGTATTTTCTTTGCCCATCTCCAGCATGGTCTCATAGGCCAGATTCAAAAGGAGGTCACCGGCTAAAATGGCCCTGGCCTCCCCGAAGCGGATATGGCAGGCCGGCTGCCCCCGCCGGAAGTCATCATCGTCCATGGCCGGCAGGTCATCGTGGATCAGGGAATAGGTGTGGACCATCTCGAGGGCGGCAGCAAAGGCCGTGGCCGTCTCGTCGGGCTCCTGCCCCAAAAGAAGAAGGGTGCGGAAAAGAAGTTCCGGCCGGATCCTCTTGCCCCCAGCCCGGATGCTGTAGGCGGCTGCCTGCCAGACGGGATGGTCCTTCAAGTCAGGCGGATTGGTCCGAAGAAGGAGTTCCTCTTCCAGCTTGGCCAGATACTGATCCATGGCTTGTTGGCCCTCAGGCATCTTCATGGATCTCTTCCGTCCGGCCCCCGGCATCCACCAGCTTGACCATCTCCTCTTTCATTTCCAAAAGGGTCCTGGAGCAGAAATTGGAAAGGGCGACCCCCTCCCGGAAGAACTCCATGGATTCATCCAGGGGCGCATCTCCCCGTTCCAGCTTGGAGACGATGGCCTCCAGACGCCGGATGGCCTCCTCGTAAGTCAGGTTATCCGGCAAGACATAAGTATTATCCATTTTCTTGTCCTTTCATGGCGGACTCTTCCAGGAAGAGCTGCTCGACCAGGCAGCCGGCCCGGCCGTCCTGGAAGAAGAGGTCCAGAGCCTGTCCCTCCTCAAGGCTTCCGGCCCTTTGGACCGTCCGCCCCTCCTTGTCTGTGACAAGGGTGAAGCCCCGGGATAAAACCGCAAGGGGCGAAAGTGCGTGCAAAGTCTCCGTCAGCTGCTCCAGCCGGGAGGTCAGAAGTCTTTCTTTTCTTTCAAGGCTTATGTGGAGCTTTTGGTCCAGGCCCTTGATCCGGCCTTCCTCACGGCTTAAGATCCGCTCGCCGACACTTTCAAGCCGGTGGCCCAGAAGAGTTCTTCGGGCCGCATGCCGGTCAATGATGGCGGCCGGATGTGAGAGGACCGGACGGCCCTGCAGATCTTCAATTCTCTTCAGGCCCTGATCAAGCCTGGACGACAGGGATTGCTCCAGGGAGGCTGACAGCTGCTGGATTCGAAGAAAAAGATCGGCCTTGACCGGGACGGCAAGTTCGGCAGCCGCCGAGGGAGTCGGGGCCCGGAGATCGGCCGCAAAATCTGAAATGGTGAAGTCCGTCTCATGGCCCACGGCCGAGATGACGGGAATATTGGAAGCCGCAATGGCCCGGGCGGTCACTTCCTCATTGAAGGGCTGCAGGTCTTCCAAAGAGCCCCCTCCCCTGCCCACGATGATGACATCGCCCAGCTCCAGGATATTGGCCAGCTCTATGGCGGCGGCAATCTCGAGTTCCGCCCCCTGGCCCTGGACCGGGACCGGGATCAGGATCAGCCGCATGCCGGGGAAACGCCTCCTGATGACATGGATCATGTCCCGGATGACAGCTCCGGCCTCCGAGGTGACGGCCACAATCCGGCCGGGCAGGTAGGGAATGGGCTTCTTGTTCTTTTGATCGAAGATGCCCTCTTTTTCCAGGCTTTCCTTCAGGTCCAGGAAGCGGCGGTAGAGATCCCCCACACCCTCTTCCCTGGCCTGGTCGACCAGGAGCTGGAAGCGGCCGGTCTTGTCGTAGAGATTGGGCCGGGCCAAAAGGACCACCTGCATGCCCTCCCGAAGGGGCGGGGCATTGCCAGCCGACTGGCGGAAGAGGACACAGGAGACCGAGGCCTCCTCATCTTTCAGGGTGAAGTAGCTGTGGCCGGACGGGTATTTCTTAAGACCCGAGATCTCCCCCCTGACCCGGACCCGGGAGAGTTCCGGATCCCTGGACAGGCGGGCATTCACCGCCCGGTTCAATTCGGAGACTGAAAAAACAAGATCCATCATGAGGCTTAAGCGTCTTTCGTACCGGCTGGGGTCCTAAGCTCCTCGGTCTTGGCCACACTGCCCAGGACGGCATTGATAAAGGACCTGGACTCCTCTGTTCCGTATTCGTTAGCGAAGATGACCGCTTCGGAGATGGCGATCTCGGCCGGGACCTCGGTGTCAAAAAGAAGTTCGAAGACGGCCAGGCGCAAGATAGCCAGGTCGGTCACCAGCTGGCGGTCCATGGTCCAGCCCCGGAGATATTTGGAGATGATTTCGTCGATCTCGGAAAGATTTTGGGTCACTCCCCGGATCAGGCGCTCAAAGTAGGCCCGGTCCTTCTTGTCGGAGATGGGCATCTGCTGCAGATAGTCCTCCATTTGCAGAAGGCTGTCCTCCGGTCGGATCTCCAGTTGGTAAAGCAATTTAAAAGCGCTCTCGCGCGCTGTGTGCCGGCTCATGGCGTCCTCCAGCTACCGGAACATACCCGGCGGCAATATTTTATCGATGAGTTTTCTGATGGTATCCCGGTCCCGGAAGTAGCGGTAGCCGACGATATATCCGCCGGCTGTCAGGATCAGGATGAAGAGCAGCTTCCAAAAGCCGAAGATCACCCAGATAAGGGCGAAGACAAAGGCAATCAGGGCCCCCAGAATTCCGGGGGACATGAGCATCTTGTCGTCCTGGTCCGGCCTGGGCATGGATCAGCGCTCCACACGGGGGGCAATGGCTTCCACCCGGCTGACCCGGACTTCCACCTCTCCCACTTCAATACCCGTATATTTCTCGACATCTTTCTTGACCCGTTCCTGGACCCGGGCCATCATCATGGGGATCTCCACGTCGGAATAGGCCTGGATGACCATGCGGATCAAGAGGCTGCCCCCCTTGGAGGGAGCCACGCGGGCCTTGGCAGACTTGACGCCCGACTGGGAGATCTTGGCAGCGTTCAAGGCGATGTTTTCAATGGCCTCGACACCGATCTCAATATGGCCGATCTCATTGGTGCGGATCCGGGTCCGGCGCAGCCGCCCTGCCATGACAGAGACGACCAGGACCAGGACGGAGATCAGGGCCCCCACCAGGCTGATGACGATGGCGAAGGTCTTGACCGGCTGCTTTTGGGCCATATCCAGGATAAGGGTGATCATGCCCGTCAGGATATCCGTGCTGACAATCATCAGGAAGGCGACCAGGAAGATCACCGCCATGATGAAAGAAAATAGAATCAGAATGGTCCGGACCCAGCGGTTCATAGATAATCCTCCAATGTCCCTTGCTCTTCCTCCTGGACCCCGTCCGGTTCCAGGCCCTCGACAACCCGCATGACATGCACGTTGACAGCGTCTACATTAAGTCCCGTGAAGCGTTCCACGTCGCGTTTGACCCGCTCCTGGACCGACCAGGCAACCTCGGGCATGACGTGGCCGAAGATGGCGTCCAGATAGACCGTGATGACGACATCGTCCGAATCCTGCGTCCGGAAGGAGACCCGGACGCCGCGGCCTTCCGGCTCCAGGCCGATGGCCTCCTTGAGGCTGGTCGCGATCCCGGTATTGAGCCCGCTGACCCCCTTGGTATGGAGCGCTGCCTCGGCGGCATACTGGGCGATGAAGCCCTGGGACATGGCCCGCTCCCCCTTGATTGAGAATTGACGGCTGTCGCCTTCCATGCTCAGACGCGCTCCATGTACTCTCCCGTACGCGTATCAATGCGCACGACCTCATGCTGGTTGATGAAGAGCGGGACGCGGATGACGGCCCCTGTTTCCAGGGTGGCGTTCTTGGTCGCACTTTGGGCTGTATCCCCGCGGACGGCCGGTTCACACTCGACAATCTCAAGCTCCACGGTATTGGGCAGCTCGACCTCCAGGATGGCTCCCTCCCAGGAGACGATCCGGGCCGACATGCCCTCCTTCAGGTAGGGCAGGGTGTGTTCCAGCTTTTCACGGCCGATGGGAATCTGGTCATAATTGGCCTGGTCCATGAAGTAGTAGAGATCCCCGTCCTGGTAGATGTAGGACATATCCCGGATGACCAGCTGGACCGGTTCATACTTGTCCGAGGGGTTGAAGCTTCTTTGGACCACGCTCCCCGTCTGGAGGTTCTTGAACTTGACACGGACAAAGGCCGAGCCCTTGCCCGGCTTCACGTGTTGGAATTCGATGACCTGACAGGGCTGGCCATCCAGCACAAAACCCGTTCCATTGCGAAAATCGCCCGCACTAATCATTGTTACCTCCAGCTTTTCAAAGCGTTTTTACCTTTCTGCCATTTTACGGGAAAGAAGCAAGGAGGGCAACCGAAGGCAGGCCTTGGCGGTTTATTTGCCCATTCATGGTAAAGTAGCCTTGTGCGAAAACTCGCCGGAATAATTCCAGAAGAGGCTCATCGGAAGTGAAAGATAAGAAGAAGCGGTCCCTGGGACAGCGGGTGCGGGATACTTTTTACCCCGACATGATTGTCCCCTCCCCCGACGCCATCGACTATGGCCGGCTGGCCCGTCTGGGCTGCCGGATTGTCCTTTTGGACATCGATAACACCCTGGCCCCCCACGGGACCCGGGAGGGCGACGCTTTCGCCCGCCGCATTGTCGCTATGGTCCAGGAGGCGGGGCTGCTGCCGGTCATTGCGTCCAACGCCAAGGAGGACCGG
>DUUZ01000008.1 GCA_012841255.1 Clostridiaceae bacterium | reverse complement strand
GTAGACAAAAGGAAGGCTCCGTCCATGCAGACAGAGCCTTTGAAATCAATAATCAATTTTGTCTTTATCCGCGGTAGCGGGGGACCACAGAAGTCCAGCCGTGGGTATCGGGCAGGCGCTGGCGCTGGATGCCGACCAGTTCCGTATAGAACATTTCAGAAATGGGGCCCATTTCATTATTGTTGAGGACGATGGTCCGGTCATTCCAGGTCAGCTCTCCCACAGGGGAGATGACGGCGGCTGTTCCCGTTCCGAAGGCTTCCGTCAGGAGGCCTTTGTCGTAGGCATCATAGAGTTCGGCGACGGCAATCTTGCCTTCTTCAACCCCGATTCCTTTTTCACGGGCCAGGGTTAAAACGGAGTCCCGTGTGATCCCGGGCAGAATAGTGTCTCCCAGTTCAGAGGTCACAATCCTGCCGTCCACCACGAACATCATATTCATGGCTCCGACTTCCTGGACATAGGACTGGGTCCGGCCGTCCAGCCAGAGGACTTCATTGAAGCCTTCGCCCTTGGCGTTGGAGGAGGCCTTGAAACTGGCCGCATAGTTGCCGCCGGTCTTGGCCCGGCCGACCCCGCCTTTGACGGCCCGGACATGGCGGGTCTCGATCCGGATCCGGATGGGCTTGGAGCCTTGCTGGTAGTAACTCCCCGTGGGGGAGGCGATGACGAAGTAGATGAAGCGGGAAGCTGTGTGGGCTCCCAGGCTGGTGCCGTCGGCGATCATGGTGGGCCGCAGGTAAAGGGAAGTCCCTTCGCTTGTGGGGACCCAGTCCCGGTCCAGGTCGACCAGGCGCCGGATGGCCTCCACCTGCAGGTCCACATCAATGGCCGGCATGCACATACGGTCGGCACTCCGGTTCATGCGGCGGGCGTTGTCCTCGATGCGGAAGAGCCCCACTTCCCCGTTATCCAGGGAGTAGGCCTTGGCGCCCTCGAAAATTTCCTGGGCGTAGTGGAAGACCGGGGAGGCCGGATCAAGCGAGAGTTTCTGATAGGGCACGATCCGCGGATTCTGCCATTGCCCCTCCTCATATTCCGTGATGAACATATGGTCGGAGAAAGTTCTGGCAAAACCGAGCGTGCTTTCATCCGTCGGCTTTATCTTGGGTTCCTGAGTCTTGGTAATGGCAATATCCATGGTCAATCCTTTTCTAGTCCTGGATGACGCAGGCGGCGCCTTTTTGCAGGGCCTCCTCATTCAAGGCAACCAGGTGGGCCTTGGGGCCGGTGAACAGCTGCTTGAGCATGGCCACGATGGTCTCGTACTTCAAGAGGCGGGTAGCCTCAATAAAGGCCCCCAGCATGGCCATGTTGGCCACCCGGGGATTCCCGATTTCCGCTGCGATCTCCATGGAGGGGACATAGATGGCCCGGACATCTTCGCGGGTGACTTTTTTGTCGATGATGGATTGGTTGACAAAGATCATGCCGCCCGCTTTCACGGCCGGGCCGAATTTGTCCAGGGAAGGCTGGTTCATGGCGATCAGCTCCGTGGGTTCCAGCACGATGGGCGAGATGATGTCGGTGTCCGCGATGACCACTCCGCAGTTGGCGGTACCCCCCCGCATTTCGGGCCCATAAGAGGGCAGCCAGCTGACATTCAGGCCTTCCGACATGCCGGCCTCGGCCATGGTCATGCCGATGGCCATAACGCCCTGGCCTCCGAAACCGGAGATAAGGATTTCGTTATAGGCCATGTCAGCCCTCCTTTTTTGTGACATCCCGGAAGACGCCCAGCGGGAAGACCGGGATCATATTCTCATTCAGCCAGG
>DUUZ01000068.1 GCA_012841255.1 Clostridiaceae bacterium | reverse complement strand
CCTCCCTGGTAGTAATTGAACATGGGAACCGGGAAAGAAGTACTCAAGGACGGTGCAGAATTTTTAATCTCATCAAAACAAAGCATGGCCATGTCTGTTACAAGCGAGGGCGCGGCATGCGGCTGGCCGCTGATGGTCAAAGGACCGTATCCTTTGGTCTGTCGGCCTCCTACCATATCCAGATTCAGGCCCACCAGAACCTTCTTGTTCTGGTTCTTCCCATCGGCCAGCCAGGCATAGGTCCCGGCAAACTCCGGAACAAAAATGACCCGGATACTCCTTTGTAAAGCTTTGAGTCTTTTATCCTCCATGAGCCTCTTAAGGACCCTTAAGGCCTCCAGTACGGCCCCCACCCCCGAGGCATTGTCATTGGCAGAAGGCCGGGGATGGCAAAGATGGGAGACCAGTAAAATCTCTTCGTTTTTCTCCCCGGGGAGGACGGCCTCCACCACCTCAATGGCCCCCGGATAAAGGCTGGAGTCTATCTTGAAGGTGGCTGTCGGGCGGGCCGCTTTCTCCTTGTCCTTGTTATGCTCTTCAGCCATCTTTTTGCAAAGCGCGGCCAGTTCATCCCCTTCTCTGGGAGTAAGGACAAAGCCGAAGGTTTTCGGTTCCTTCTCTGTATCCGTCCACCAGAAGGAGGAATAATTCCTGGCATCGTAAAGATCCGCCCGGGATCTGGCCCCCGGGACCTCCCGCATGTAATCTGAGATGAAGCCCAGAGCTCCTCTTTTCTTCACTGCCCAATCCATGTAGGGCTTGAAATCCTCTCGGATGAAGATCAATTTGCCCTCAAGATCCAGGCTTTCATTAGCCTCTTCTTTTGGCCCTTGATCCAGGAGGACAATTTCTATCGGTTCTTTGGGACAATCGATGGGCTGACTCTTTTGGATAATGGAGATGCTGCAGCCTTGAAAATCTGTCAGCCTCTTTTTCACAGGACTCTCAAGCCCCAGCCAGGCATCCTTGCAATCCCACTCCAGAAAGGACTTATGGGATAAATACCAGGTCTTTTCATCAAAAGGATAGGAGAGAATCCGGCTGTCGATACCCTCCTTTTGGAGCATGTTCAACACTTCATGGGCCGCCGCCCGGTAGCCGGGTGAAGCCTGAATCCGGTGAAAGGTCGTAATCTTGCGGATATCTGTCAGGATCCGTTCACCCCTGACCTCATCTTTGATCTGACGGATGGACTTTCGCATGGAAGCCTCCTTGAATTGCGGAATCTGGGTCCGCTACGGGATGGTTGTACTATGAATCAGGAGGCTGGGAGAGCCCTTTGGGACTAGTCCTCTGCCTCCTCTTCCTCGGCCTTGAAATCCACCTTGGCCTCGATCTCTTTCTCGATCTCGCTGGTCAGGGCACTCAATTTCTTCTGGATATCCTCGGTCGTCTGCTGCAGCATCTGCCGGCATTCCGCAGAAGTGTCCTCCAGCATCTTGTCCGCCTTGTAGCGGGCCTCCGAGACAATCCTCTCAGCCTGCTCCTCGGCCTCGGCGTGGTTCTGTCGGACTTCCTCCAGATAGTGATCGGCCGCCCTTTGGGCAGTCTCGAACACGGCATGCAAGGAAAGGGTGGCCTCTGCGATGGAACCGGCATCCTCCAGCCGCAGCCGCTTATTCTCCAGCTGCTTTCGAAGATTCATATTCTCGGCCTTCAGCCTGGACTCCCGCTGCGAAAGCTCATTGATCACTTCAACCAGATCCGCCCGGTTCATTTTCTTCAATCTTTTTTCCTGGGATTCTTCCTTGCTCATATGGTCACCTCTCAAACTGAAATGGGATTGTTTTGGTCTCTCTTAATACTTTAACAAATTATAGGCATGAAAGAAGCCGCCCCTGCGGGCGGCTCCTCAAAGTCGTGTCTTCTTCTTCCTAGCCGAAACTCTCGTTTGAAATCTCGACCTTAACCCCGTCAAAGCAGGCCAGGCCGGGAACGAGAAGGGCATAGGGGTCACGGTTGTAATAGTGGGTGGAACTGCCGTAGGGAACCGTCTCCTTGGACAGCCAGACCAGCTTCTCATTGAAGAGGCTCCCCAGCTTCTCCGTGAAACGGACATTGTAGGGTAGCTCAATGGAGCCGTCTTTTTTCAAAAGGAGGGCGCCGAACCTGGAGATCCCCGTCAAAAGCCCCTCACTGGGATTGACGAAGTTCATATAGTGCATGAAGGGGATATAGAGGATATCCTCATCCCGGGGCTTTTGGGCCAGTTCCTGAATGGTCCGGACATCCACCTCTCCCCCTTCCAGTTTCAGGGAATAATTGGCCACATCGTGCCCGCTGGCTTCCTGGCTGAACTCATCCGCCGACTGCTGATCCCAAAGGAATCCGGTCAGGACGCCCTTGTCGAAGATCGCCCTCTTGTCCCTTCTTCTGCCATATCCGTCCACCGGCATGGCGAAGGTTTCCCGCAGGCCGGGATCTTCCAGCAGGGTGAACTTGTCTGACAGGAGACGCTTTCCGACATCGTCTTCCCGGAACATGCTCATGCCCCGCTTGAGGCTGCCGCCGGAAAAACCGATGTAGCTCATATACTGCAGGTATTCGGCCGTGGCCGCAGGTCCCATGACCACCTTGCAGGGGCCCTCGGGCATCCGGACTTCCGGCCGGGTCTTGTAAAGCTCTGTCAGCCAGGCCAGCCGGTCATGGAGTTCTTTGGCGTCCAGGTCGGCCTTGCGGTAGACAAACTGCTCAGCGTTGATCTCCCACTTCCGCTTCTCGGAAGCCAGAACCAGGGTGATGCCCACGTCACTGGCCCGCCAGTAGACCACATGGGGAGTCCGGGTGGAAATGACAGCCTGGGCCGCAGTTCCGGAAGAAAAGTTGCCCGACAGAAGAATATCTTCCGACTCCAGGCCCTGGGTCGCTTCATTGACGAAGGCCACGATTTCGGCACTTGTCATCTCTTCGATAGCGGGATCGTAGCTCTCCTCGGAAATGGTCGTTTCCAGGATCTCGGGAATGGTCGGCTGGTAGGTCATGGCAGAGGCAAAAGGCAGCATGCCGGCGGCCTTGTCGATGGCCCCCCGCATGGTCTCCATGTCCTCATCGTCCATGGTGAGGCTGGCCGAGGTCTGCCGGTGATCCCCGAAAACGGTCACCTGCAGGCGGCTGATGGCCTCATGGGAATTCAGGGAAATGGCCGAATTGGCATAGCGGACCATGTGGCTGTCTTCCGCACTCCAACGGATCTCTGCCTCCACCCCTTTGGAGACGGCATAATCGCGGAGTTCTCTTAGTGTTTGTATGACGGCATTGGGTTTCATCCTAGTCACCTACCTTCACATTGTCGAAGCGGCAGACCGGGACGCCGTGACCCAGCTGCATGACCTGGCCGGGGACTCCCTTGCCGCAGTTGTCCACATACTGGACCTCCCAGGTCGAGGCATCACCCACGGCTGTCAGCGAACGGTAGAAATCCAGGGTCATGCCGCTGTAGGCGCAGTCCTTGACCACATGTTTTTTCACGCCGTCCTCAACCAGCCAGCCGATATCTGTGGCGAAGTGGAACTGCTCCCGGTTGGACCCGATGGACCAGCTCTTTTCGCCGGAAAGCACCACCCCATACTCCGTATTGCGGATAATATCCTCCAGGGTCCCGTCCTCGCCGGGATCCACATTGATGTTGGTCATCCGTTCGATGGGGACCCGGTTGAAGGCGCAGGCTCTGTTGGTGCCGCCCGGCCCGTCGAAGATCTCCCGGCCGGCCTTCTCATTGGCCTCGGTCACCATCTGGCGGGAAGTGATGGCTCCGACCAGGATGCCGTCTTTAAT
>DUUZ01000067.1 GCA_012841255.1 Clostridiaceae bacterium | reverse complement strand
TGAATGAAGCGCAGAAACCCTGCGATATTCTGACGGTGACCAATCAGCTGATTGCATCCGGCACCATCGGACGGGCCGGCGGACGGGAATATGTCGCCTCCCTGCCCGGCCAGGTTCCATTTGTTGAAAATTATGATGTCTATATCCAGGTCGTCAACGATCTCTCGGTCAAAAGGCGGGTCATCCTTTCCCTGGACGGGGTCATCGATCTTTGCTTTTCATCCGACCAGGAGGCCGAACAGCTGATCGAACTGGCCGCCCAGAGGATCATGCGGATCCGGGAAGATGGGGACAGCGCCGGCTTTGAGCAGCTGGGCAATATCCTGAGCTCCCAGATCAATGAGCTGGATGCCATCGCCCGCGGGCTTCGGGAGCCGCCCATGCGGATCAGCTTCCCCAATCTCAACAGGGTCCTGGGAGGATTTCGCAAAGGGGGCCTTTATATCCTGGCCTCCCGGCCCGGTGTCGGAAAATCCGCCCTCTCCCTCAATCTGGCCCACAACCTGTCTCAGCTCTATGAGGCGGTCGTGGCCATCTTCTCCCTGGAAATGAGCAAGGAGGAGGTCGCCATGCGTCTTTTATCCTCCAAGACCCAGATGTCCTTCCAGCGCCTGGAATCCATCGATCTGAAGGATCAGGATTCCTGGGATGAGATCGGCAAGGGGCTGGGTGCCCTCTATTCGCTTCCCATTTACATCGACGACCGGTCCTCGGTCAATGTGGTGGAGATCCATGCCCGCTGCCGCCAGCTCCAGCTTCAACATCAGAAACTGGATCTGGTTGTCGTCGACTATCTGCAGCTTATGGGGTCGGCCTCCAGCAGATCCCGGGCCGACAACCGCCAGCAGCAGATCGCCGAGATTTCCCGGATGCTGAAAGTCATGGCCAGGGACCTGGAGGTTCCGGTTCTGGCCCTGTCCCAGCTCAGCCGTGAAGTGGACCGGGCCGGACGGCGTCCGCGCCTGGCCGACCTGCGGGAATCCGGAGCCATCGAACAGGACGCCGACGTGGTCATGTTCCTGCACGATCCCAACCGCCAGGAGGAAGAGGCTTCCTATCTTCAGGATATCGTCGATATCGACCTGATCGTGGAAAAAAACAGGCAGGGCGAGCGGACGACCGTGACCCTGGAGTGGAATCCCAGAACCCTGACCTTTACTGAACCGGGTTACCGGGGAGAACCGGCGCCGCCGCCTCAGGGCTAGCCATGCGTCTTCCGCCTCCGGCATTCCGAGCTTTTCAAAAAGTCCAAAGGACCTGTGAGCGCGAGGACCTGATTCCGGGCGGCGGTCTTGTTGTCGCAGGAGTCTCGGGCGGGGTCGATTCCATGCTCATGCTGGACTTTCTCCGCCTTCTGCAGGAAAACCATCCCTTTCACCTTCATGTCTGCCATGTCAACCACATGATCCGGGCCGGCGAGGCCGATCTGGACGAGGCCCTGGTCCGGGATTACTGCCGGCAGCACCGGATTCCTGTCACCGTCTTCAAGGCCGATGCCCCAGCCTATGCCCGGGAGCATAAGACAGGTCTGGAGGAAGCGGGCCGCAGGCTTCGCCGGGACTGCTATACCAAGGTCGGGGAAGAGGTCCAAAAAGAGATGGGGGCGGAGCCTGCCTACCGGATTGCCCTGGCCCACCACCTGGACGACCGGGCAGAAAGCATCATCATGCACATGGGCCGGGGGACCGGGCTCGGAGGCCTGGCGGGCATCCGCTACCGGGATGGCCGCTATATCCGCCCCCTGCTGGACTTGAGGCGAAAGGATGTCGAACAGGCCGCCCGGGCTATGGCGCTTGCCTGGCGGGAGGACGCCAGCAATCTTTCGGACCGGTTTTTGAGAAACCGGGTCAGGAATCAGCTCCTGCCTCTTTGGGAAGAAGTCTTCGGCCATGATCCTGCCCCATTATTGGTCCGCCTGGGTGATCTGGCCCGGGAAGATGACCGGGAGCTTTCCGCCCAGGCCCTCCGTCATCTGGAAGAAAGCCTCCTGCCGGACGGCAGCCTGTCCCTGCCGGATCTCCAAAAACTTCCCCGTCCTCTGGCGGGAAGACTGCTGCAGCTCTTTGCCCAGGGCGGAGGAGGGGAGGAACGGACCCCCTATCTCCTTTCGGAAAGACAGATTGACAGCCTTTTGGAACTCTGTCAAAAGGTTGCCAGAGGAGAAATGCCCCGGGCCGGCTTTGACCTGCCGGACGGACGCCGGGCCTTGATCAGCCGGAGCTGGATTTTGATTAACGGACCGGAACGTCCCGGAAGACATATTTGAAACAAATAAAGAAGGAAACAGAGGATAGTTTAATGAATCAGGAAATGCTGAAAAAGTACGCGGATGTATTGGTTGAGGTCGGAATC
>DUUZ01000066.1 GCA_012841255.1 Clostridiaceae bacterium | reverse complement strand
CCGCCCTCATAATGCAGCTTGCGGACCAGGGCCGGTTCCACGCGTGCGTCCGTCAGGGTAATGGCCACGTCCCGGTTGAGGAAGGCCATCTCCCGGTAACGGGTGGTCATAAGATCGAAGTCGGCCTCCAGCTCGCTGAAGATCAGGGGATCGGGCTTGAAAGTGGTGATGGTCCCCGAATGCGCGGCCGGCCCGGTCACCATCAGGGGCGTCACCGTCTCACCCCGCTCGAAGCGGATGTAATGGGACTGGCCATTGCGGTTGACGACCACCTCCATCCATTCGGACAGGGCGTTGACAACGGCCGCACCCACTCCGTGGAGACCGCCTGAAACACTGTAGGCCTCGCCGCCGAACTTACCGCCCGCATGGAGCATGGTGTGAACGACTTCAACCGTGGGGATTCCTGCGGTCGGATGAATGCCGACCGGGATCCCGATCCCGTTGTCTTCGACCCGGATGGACTGGTCAGGCAATACCGTGACTTCAATCGAGTCACAGCGGCCGGCCAGGGCCTCGTCCACGGAGTTGGCCACGATCTCATAGATGAGGTGGTGCATGCCCCTGGCAGTCGTGTCCCCGATATACATGCCCGGCCGCTTGCGCACCGCTTCCAGGCCTTCCAGGACCTGGATATCCTGGTCCTCGTAGGAAGCCGTGGTCCCCGTGTCATAGTCGGTCAGATGCACGGCTGCCAGGCTCTCTTTATCCTCGGTATAGTCGGCGGTCAAAGCCCGGACATCGTCTGCCAGGTTGATCAGTTCATCTTCATTTTGCAGGGCATCTTCTTCCGCCCGCTTCAGAAGTTCATCCAGCTGATCCCGGTTTTCGTCCGAACGTATGTTTTGTTTATCCATGTTATCCTTTCAGGCTCCGGCCTTGATCATGAAGCCGGGCCAAGAGCGTCCTTGCAGAGACAGGCGACATAAAAGAGCGGTCAAGCGTAACAACCAGGGATCTCGGCAGATCAGCCGTCATCCAGTCCAGCTTGTTCGCTTCTTCTGCCTGTTTCAGGAAGGATGCTGTATCACCGGACGGAGTCATGCGGTCTAGATCGAAAATTCCGACGATCCAATGGGCAGGAATCGAAATATCTGCCCCGATATGAATGTACATAATGCTCCGTTTCCCAGGTAAAGTTCAGTCCTTGAATCTACCCCTAATTATACCATATTCCGGCTTCCCGCCTGGATTTGACCCTCCTGGACACGGTAGTAGCGGACGGGTCCTTCCCAGACTGCGGGACAGGCGGAATCCGCCGCAAGGGAGGACGTTTCACCCAGCTGGTCGGGGTCCGTACAGGTCATGAAGACCTGGTGGTCCCGGATGACCTCCATCAGCTTCTCCCGCCGCGAGGCGTCCAGTTCCGACATGACATCGTCCAGAAGGAGGATGGGCTTTTCTCCGGTCACTTCCGTGAGAATCATGAGTTCGGCGATCTTCAGGGAAAGCACGGCTGATCGTTGCTGGCCCTGAGAGGCGTAAAGGCGGGCGTCCGCCCCGTTCAGGCTGATCTGGATATCATCCCGGTGGGGACCCTGGGAGGTGCTGCCCCGGGCCAGGTCGTCCTCCCGGGAGCGGATCAACCGATCCAGATAGCGGCTCTCCGCCGTCTTTTGGTCCAGACCCTCCTCCAGGCCGGGAAAACTTTTGTAATGGAGGCTCAAAAGCTCCCGGGAAGAGGTCAGGTGGGTCAGGGCCAGGGCGGCATAGCCGGCCAGGCGGCCGATCATTTCCTGTCTTTTGACCAGGATAAAGGAGGCGCTCTCGGCCAGGCTCTCATCCCAGATATCCAGTTCCGGCAGACGGTCGGACCGCCCTCCTGCCCGGATGGATTTCAGGAGGCGGTTTCTTTGAGCCAGGATCTTCAAAAAGTCCTGGAGATGCCGGAAATAGGAGCGGTCCAGGCGGGAGATCAGGATATCCAGAAAGCGCCGGCGTTCCGAAGGCCCGTCCTTGACGATCTGCAGGTCTTCCGGTGCGAAGAGGATGGCGTGGAAAAGGCCCATCATGTCGGCCAGGCGGGCCACTTCCAGATCGTTGTAGCGGATGATCCGGCGGGGAGTCCCGCCTTTTGCGGCGCGCTGGTACTCAATGGAGAGCGTTTCGGGGATGCCCCGGTCCGTGATGAAGCCGACCCGGGCCAGGTAGGACCCGGCCCCCTGGCGGACCAGCTCCTCATCCCGGGCGGTCCGGTGGGAGCGGGCACAGGTGCAAAGGTAGATGGCCTCCAGGAGATTGGTCTTGCCCTGCGCATTGGCTCCGTAGAGGATATGGGTGCCTCCCGGAAAGGAAAGATCCAGGCTTTCGTAGTTTCGAAAGTTTTGAAGCTCAACGGAACAAAGGCGCATGGGGCCCCTTTAACGGCGGAGCGGCAGGATCATGTAGAAGAATTTGTCACCCGACTCCGGCTTGATGGAACAGGGTCCCAGACTTCCGCTGAAGGTCATTACCACCTGGTCGTCCGTGATCTCCCGGAGAGCTTCCATGAAGAAGC
The DNA here is from genome assembly GCA_012841255.1 of Clostridiaceae bacterium. Lineage (GTDB taxonomy): Bacteria > Bacillota > Clostridia > Saccharofermentanales > DTU023 > UBA4923. The sequence goes on along the minus strand of DUUZ01000066.1, from coordinate 2,806 downwards.
GGGGATTGAAGTCAATCTCCACTTTATCCCCGGACAAGGCCACCGGGATCTCCTCACGGGCCGTCCCTATATCGGTCTTGGATTCAATGGTCATGGTATCCTCGTCCGGTGTCTGGAAGACAACGGGGAAGCGGCGGTCATCCGTGTCGATCATGATGGAGGCACGGGAGACCGCGGCCAGGAGGATATCCGGGGCAATCATGAGGCTGGTGTCGGCATCGCGGGGGATGATGCTCTTGTAGCTCATGAATTCACCGCGGATCAGGCGGGTCACGACTTTGACATTGCCCTTGCTGAAAATGATGTAGTTGTGGGAGGGCGAGATCACAGCCTCTTCCTCCGGATCCGACATGATGCGGGCGATTTCCCCCATGGCCTTGGCCGGGATAATAATATTGGCTGTGACATCCATGCCCGGGATTTCCTCGTGGCGGACTGCCAGCCGGAAACCGTCCAGGGCTACCAGGGTCAGAACCCCGTTTTCACAGATCATGTTGAGCCCCATGAGGATGGGCCGGCTCTGGTCGGTGCTGACTGCGAAAATCGTCTGGTGGATCATATCCCGCAAGGTTCCCTGCTTCAGGACAATCCGGGATCCCTCTTCGACAAACTGAAGCTCGGGATACTGGTCGGCTGCATAGCCGCGGATGTTGAAAACGCTCTTGCCGCTTTCAACGACCAGGACGGTCTCATCCTTGACCGCCAGATAGACGTGGTTGTCTGACAATTTGCGGACCACTTCCGACAGGATCCGGGCCGGAACGACAAGACTGCCCTTCTGGGAGATGTCGGCTTCCATCCTGTACTCGATCCCGGTTTCGCTGTCATAGCCGGTCAGTATCAGCTCCTGGTCAGCCTTGAGCAGGATCCCGTCCAGGACAGGATTGGTTGACCGGGCAGCCACTGCTCTTTGTACAGTGGAGATGGCATCCATCAGTTGATTTCTTGAGCATGTCAGTTTCATTGTCACAGCCTCCCGCTTTGTCTATTGTCCTTTTAAGATATTTCACCCCCGTCTTCATATAGGTGTCAACGGTGTGAAAAACTGCCTCAAGGCCCTCTGCTGCCGGCCCTTGCGAATGTTACAAATTCGTTAATTAACTGTGATCAAATTGTTGAGAATTCAAGTTGTCCACAAGCCCTTGGTTTTCAACATTGGTTGAACAGGTCTTTGACATTGAGTTATCAACAAATGATAACAAGTCTGTTGATTATTGCAGGCGCATCTCAATGTTGCTGACGGCCTCCGCCAGGGCTGTATCAGATGCAATGCCTTCTGCAATTTTATCACAGGCGTGCAGGACCGTGGCATGGTTCTTACCGCCAAATGCGTTACCGATCTCTTTTAATGTTTTATTGAGCTTCTTGCGCGACAGATACATGGCAATCTGCCTGGGTTCGACGATTTCCTGGCTTCTTTGGCGGGATTTCAGGTCATCGACGGTGACACCGTAGTAATGGGCCGTGATTTCCATGATCAGGGGGAAGTCCAGAGGCTTGACGGCACCGGGCTGGATGACACTTTGCAGGGCCTGGCGGGCCACATCCAGGGTCACGTCGGCGCCCATCATCTGCAGGGCGCTGATGGTCTTGAAGGCCCCCTCGATCTCCCGGACATTGGAGGTGATGTTGTCGGCAATATACTCAATGATGTCCGGCGGAATATCCGTCTTCTGGGCCTGGCAGAGGTTGTTGAGAATGGCCACCCGGGTTTCGTAATCCGGGGGCTGGATATCGATGGTCAGGCCGCTGATGAAGCGGGTCCGCAGCCGGTCGGTCAGGGAGGCCAGGCTCTGCGGCGGTTTGTCGCAGGTCAGGACGATATTCTTGCCCGACTCATAGAGTGCATTGAAGGTGTAGAAGAACTCGATCTGCATCCGCTCCTTGGACTCGATGAACTGGATGTCGTCGATCAGGAGCATGTCGGCCAGGCGGTAGTGGTTCCGGAATTCCTCAAAGTCGTTTTTCTGGATACAGGCGATGAATTCGTTGACGAACTGCTCCGACTGTACATAGACGACCCGCTTGTTGGGGAAATCGTGCCGGACCTGGTTGCCGATGGCGTGCATGAGATGGGTCTTGCCCAGACCCGACCCCCCGTAAAGGAAGAGGGGGTTGTAGTTTCCGGAACTTTCCATGGAGGCCACGGCGACTGAAGCGGCATGGGCAAAATTGTTGCCTGAGCCGACAATGAAGGTGGAGAAAGAATAATCGGGGTTGAGCTTGCCGGTCTGGAAACTTCCGTTTCCATTGTTTTCGGAAGATTCCTTTTCCGCCAGCTCCTCCCTGGTGGGGATGCTGCCGTCGGGACGGACCTCAATTTCAAGATCGTAGTGGACCCGGGTGATATCGCGCAGCGCCTGCTCCACAACTTCCCGGTGCTGTTCGATGAAACCCAGGGCAAACTCATTGGGAACGGCCAGTCCGAAAGTGCGCTCGTCCGAAAAATAGGGCCTGGCTGTCGAAAACCAGGTATTGTAGGTCAATGGGTGAATTTGCTTGCGGAGTGTCTGCGTACAGACTGAGTCCCAAACCGAATCAGCACTTCTTCTTGCCATAGAATGTTCGTCACGTCCCCCTCAAAATCCTTGCTTGTCCTCTTCATTTCTTCAACAACAGTGTCCCCTATCCTACCAGAAAAAATAATGAACATCAAAGTCAAAAAGGCCGGATTGTCAAGCATTTTCAAGGATGGAGGGCCAAAATACAACTAACAATTTGTGACTTGCGGCATGTGAATTGTTAATAACTTTGTGGATAAGTCAAGGGCCCGGCGGCCGATCCTTATTCCATGGCTTCAGTACTT
>DUUZ01000065.1 GCA_012841255.1 Clostridiaceae bacterium | reverse complement strand
GGGTTTGAAGTCAGGATGCTGTCTGCCTCCGGTCAGCGTTCCTCACGGAAGTAGTTGAGCCCTGTACCCGCAGGCTGGGCGTGTTCCTTGATCTGCATGGCACTCGTAATGATGAGGACCACAATGGTCGCGATGTAGGGGAACATCCTGTAGATGGGAATAGGCAGTCCCTTGATGGGGACGTACATGTACATGACCGTCAGGCCGCCGAAGATGATGGAGGCCAGGATGGCCCGGATGGGATTCCAGGTTGAGAAGATAACAAGGGCGATGGCCAGCCAGCCATAGCCGCTGATGCAGTCATGCACCCAGATTCCCTTCTGGTCGACCATGGACATGTACATGCCGCCCAGACCGACCAGGCCGCCGCCGACCAGGGCTGCACCGTAGCGGTAGCGGGTGACATTGATGCCGGCACTGTCCGCGGTGGCAGGGCTTTCCCCGACGGCGCGCAGGGACAGACCCCTGCGGGTCTTGGTCAGGAACCAGCCGACCAGGATGGCGATGACGATGGCAAAGTAGACCAGCCAGTTGTACTTGAACAAGAGTGTTCCGAGAACCGGGATATCTGCCAGCTTACCAAAATTGATCCGCCCGTACATGGCCTTGGTCTGTTCGTTGACGGCAACATAGCCGCCGGCCTTGTGACCCAGGACTTCGCCGAAGAATTTCCCGAAGCCGGTGCCGAAGATGGCCAGGGTCAGACCCGTGACATTCTGGTTGGCCCGCAGGGTGACCGTCAGAACGGCGTAGATCAGGCCGCCCAGGGCGCCGAAGACAAAAGCAAAGATGAAGGCGAAAAGGACCGCCAGGATTCCTCCCTGGCCGAACCACTGCTCAACATACCAGGCGCCTGCCAGTCCGGCGATAGCCCCCATGTACATCATGCCTTCAATACCCAGGTTGAGGCTGCCGGACTTCTCTGTCAGGATCTCGCCTGTCGTTGCCAGCAGCAGTGGGGTACCGGCCAGAATGGCCGCATTCAGAAGATTAATAAAGGTATTCATGCGGATACCTCCTCAAGGATCTCCACGGTCTTCGAGCCCCGGCCCCTGAAAACAAGGCGGTACTCAAGGAAGAGTTCACATCCAAGCATAAAGAAGAGGATGATGCCGGTCAGAAGATCGGCGGCAGAGGCCGGGATCTTCATGGTGGACTGAATGGCCAGGGCACCCTTCTTCAGCATGGCGATGAAGACGGAGACCGGTACCATGACGAAAGGATTCAGCTTGGCCAGCCAGGCGACAATGATGGCCGTGAAGCCCACACCCCCGGCGGTCGTCTCCGTCAGGGTGTAGTCGGCGCCCGCCACCTGAAAATAGCCGGCCAGGCCGCAAAGGGCACCGGAGATGATCAGGGTCCTGATCTGGATCCAGCGCGTGTTCATGCCGGCATAGCGGGCTGTATTGAGCGAGTCCCCGATTACGGAGATCTCATAGCCGTGCTTGGTCTTTTTCAGGTAAAGGTAGGCTGTGACAGCCAGGGCCAGTGCAAAGATCCAGCCGATATGGACACCAAAAACTTTGGGCAGGACAAGCTGGGGCAGGGAGTCCTTGAAGTTGATGATTTTGGGATAGGTGGTCCGGGGCGGCTTCCAGCTGTTCAGCTGCTTCAGGTAGTTGATGTATTCAATGGCGATGTAGTTGAGCATGAGGGTGAAAAGAGTCTCATTGGTCCCCCATTTGGTTTTGAAGAAGGCCGGCATGAAGCCGAAAAGCGCCCCTCCTGTAATGGCCGCAAAGGCCAGAAGGAACTGAAGGGGTAAAAAAGCGATGGAGATGTTGTTGTTGATGACATGGACCACGATATGGGAGGCGAAAATCGCCCCTGCCAGAATCTGGCCCTCACCCCCGATATTCCAGAACTTCATTTTGAAAGCCAGGGAGATGGCGACCCCTGCGATCAGGAGCGGGACGGCCAGGCGGAAGGTTTCCGCCGAGGAGGTCTTGGTCCCGAAAGAACCTGTCACCATGTTGGCATAAGCCGAGATGGGGTTCTTGCCGATGACCAGGAGGAGGAGGGCGCCGACGACCAGGGCCAGGATGAAGCCGGTCACATAGATGGCCACCTTCTTGCCCATGCTGGTCGAACCTCTCTTGGCAATACGGACCAGAGGTTCCCCCGGCATGACGCATACCAGCGGTTCAATGGCGGGCGCGGGTTCCTGCGGCAGACATTCATTGTTGTTATTGACGTCTGTCATACGGCTTTTTCTCCTTCCAGTTCAGAGGCTTCGTGTCCCAGCATCATCATGCCGATTGCCTGTTTCGATGAGGTGCGCGGATCCACGATCCCCATGACCTTGCCGCCGGAAAGAACGAGAAGCCTGTCCGAGATTTCCATCAGGACATCCAGGTCCTCGCCGATGAACATGACGGCGACACCCTTCTCTTTTTGTTCGTTGAGGAGGCGGTAGATTGTGTAGGATGAGTTGATATCCAGACCCCGGACCGGGTAGGCCACCATGAGAAGGCGGGGGGCCGAATCGATTTCACGCCCCACCAGGATCTTCTGCACATTGCCGCCTGACAGGCGGCGGATAGGGGTATGGACGTCAGGGGTGACAATCTCCAGTTCCTCGACCAGGCGCTCGGCGGTCCTTTGCGGTGTTTTGCGGTCGACCAGGAAACCCTTGTTCCTGCGGTAGCTTTTCAGCATGATGTTGTCGACCATGTCCAGGGAGGGGACCAGGCCCATCCCCAGCCGGTCTTCCGGCACAAAAGCCAGGGCAACCCCTTTTTTGACGATTTCGCTGGGGCTCTTGCCCACCAGGCTTTCCTCCACCTCGAATCCGTTGACCAGACCTTTATAGAGAATGGATCCGCCCGTGATGGGGTAGAGGCCGGCGATAGCTTCACAAAGCTCCCGCTGGCCCGATCCGGAGATGCCGGCGATTCCGAGAATCTCTCCGCCGTAGGCCTCGAAGTTGATGTCCTCCAAAGCCATGGATTTTTCCGGGGTCAGACAGGTCAGGGAGGTCACCCGCAGAACCGGCCGCTTGTCGCCGATGACAGGGCGGTCGATCTCCAGAGAGACGGCCCTGCCGACCATCATGTCGGTCAAAGACTGGACCGAGGCATGCTCGGTGTCGACGGTGTCGATGTATTCGCCTTTGCGAAGAACGGTGACCCGGTCGGAAACAGCCAGCACTTCGTTGAGTTTATGTGTAATGAGGATGATTGACTTGTTATCCGCTTTCATGGCCCGCATGACTTCAAAGAGTTTTTCTGTTTCCTGCGGGGTCAGGACAGCCGTGGGTTCATCCAGGATGAGTATATCGGCCCCTCTGTACAGAGCCTTGATGATTTCAACAGTCTGCTTTTCGGAAATTGACATGTCGTAGACTTTTTTGTTGGGATCGATTGCGAACCCGTAGCGGTCGGCAATCTCCTGCACGTGCCGGGCAAGCGCACGTCTGTTGATGGTGGTTGCGCCCGGCAGGCCGAGGACGATGTTCTCGGCGGCTGTGAAGACCTCAACCAGCTTGTAGTGCTGGTGCACCATCCCGATATTGAGGGCAAAGGCGTCTTTGGGTTCACAGATGGCAACGGGGGTGCCGTTGACTCGGATCTCCCCCAGATCGGGGAAGTAGATTCCGGACAAAACGTTCATGAGGGTGGTTTTTCCGCTTCCGTTTTCTCCGAGAAGGGAGAGGATTTCACCTCTCCGGAGCTCCAGGTGGACATTTTTCAAAGCCTGCACCGAGCCGAAGTTTTTGCAGACATGAATCATCTCGATCACATTATCGGTGACAGGTGCTTGCTGCTCTTGCATAGGACTCCTCCATCCGGCTCAAAAAGGACTGGCCTTTTTACCGGCATTTAAAAAAATCACCGCCTTGCGGAAAGTCTGTAAGTGGGCTTGTCCACAAAAACGGTGACCGTGTGGGCAGGATGCGCAGAGGCGCATCCTGCCGGTTAACGTTAATTAAAGGTTAGTCACCGATCATCGTGACGCCTTCAAGGATGTGCTCCCAGGCAGGTGATGATGCGGGTTCGATGTAGGTCTCGCCCTCGGGAACGACCACTTCACCGTCGCTGTTGACCAGGGGGCCGGTGAAGACGTCCCAGTCGCCGGACAGAATCTTGGCGCGGGCTTCTTCGATCTTCTCGGCGGTGCCGGGGGCAATGATGGCTTCGTTCAGTCTGGAGATGTTCACTGCACCTTCAGCCAGGCCTTCGCCCCAGTCCTTGGGGATGGGCTTGCCTTCGACGTAGTTGGAAACCGCCAGGACCAGGTAGCGGGACCAGTCCCAGATAGCGGAGGTCAGCGACGCGTTGGGGGCGGCTTCGATCATGTCAGAGTTGTAGCCGACGTGGAAGACACCGTCTGCCTCAGCAGCCGTTGCGGGTGCTGTGGAGTCGCAGTGCTGGCCGAGGACGTCGCATCCCATCTCGATCAGGGACTTGGCGACCTGGGCTTCCTTCTGCGGGTCATTCCAGGAGAAGGTGTTCATGACGACCATTTCGACGTCGGGGTTGACGCTCTTGGCACCCAGGTAGAATCCGGTAAAGCCCTGGATACATTCAGCGAAGGGATAGGCGTTGACATAGCCCAATTTATTGGTTTCGGTCTTGAGACCGGCGGCGATACCGGACAGGTAACGGGCCTGGTAGATTTTGCCGAAGTAGTTGTGGGCGTTCTCAAGGTCGCTCAAGGCGGCCTGGTAGCCTGAGGCGTGACAGAACTGGACTTCCGGATGGTCGGCTGCAACCGTCATCACGTAGTCTTCAAAGCCGAAGCTGGTCGCAAAGATGATGTGGCATCCCTGCTCGACGAGCTCTCTCAGGGCCGCTTCGCATTCAGCGTCTTCGGTGGTGTTGAACTTGTTGACGATCTGGTCGTCGCGAAGGCCCAGTTCGGCCTGCATTTTCTCTGTCCCCAGATTGTGGTTGTAGGTATATCCCATATCGCTCGGGTCGGTAATGTGGACAAAACCGAGTTTGATGTTCTCGAGCGTGACATCACCTGACGGTGCGGGTGGTGTATCCGATTCGGAAGGTGCGGGTGCATCCGACTGCGTCGGATCTGTTTTACCCGGTTCAGCGGGTGTTTTGTCGCACGCTGCGATGGACAGGACCATTGCGAGCGCCAACAAAATGACGATCAGTTTTTTGAATTGTTGCATAGCCTTTTCCTCCAAAAGCTTTATTGTGATGGTTATCATAACATAGAAATCGGCGGGTCAACAACGATAGAGGGCCTTTCCTCCATACCCTTTAGACATATTGTATATGGTAGACTAAGCGGGATAAGCACCGGCTTTAATCAATTCAAGGAGACATTACCATGATAAAAACCAAATCTGACATCCCCCATCTTCTCGGCTACACCTGCACAATTTGCGGGACCCACTACCCCTACGAGAAGGAGATGCTGACCTGTCCCAAATGTGGTGAAACGGGCATTCTGGATATTGATTATGATTACGACATCATCGGCAAAAACATCAGCCGGGAGAGTCTGAAAAATGATCCCGACAACAGCATGTGGCGCTACAAGGCCCTGATGCCGCTGGAAGACCGTGAATATACCAGCTTCCTCCGCGTCGGCTGGACCCCCCTTTATAAATCGCTCCGTCTGGGTGACGAGCTGGGCCTCAAGGGGCTTTATCTGAAAGACGACGGCCTGAATCCGACGGCTTCCCTCAAAGACCGGGCCAGCGGAGTTGCCGTGGCCAAGGCTCTGGAACTGGGCTACGACACCATCTCCTGCTCCTCGACCGGCAATGCGGCCTCATCCTGCGCCGGCAACGCCGCCCGGATGGGCCTGAACACCGTCATCTTCGTCCCCGAGCGGGCCCCCCAGGGAAAACTGGCCCAGATGCTCATCTTCGGTGCCCGGGTGGTCTCCGTGATCGGCGACTACCGGGAGACCTTCAACCTGTCCAAGGCAGCCATCGCCAAATATGGCTGGTACAACCGCAATGCCGGCATCAACCCGGTCATGGCGGAAGGGAAGAAGACGGTTTCTTTGGAGATTGCAGAGCAGCTGAACTTTGAACCGACCGACTGGGTGGCCGTTTCCGTCGGGGATGGCTGCACCATTGCCGGTGTCTACCTGGGTTTCCGGGACCTTTATGAACTGGGCATGATCGACCGGGTCCCCCGGATCCTGGGCGTCCAGTCCACGGGCTGCTCTCCCTTCGTCGATGCCGCCCGCGATAATGCCCCCCTGAAACCGACCCCTGAAAACACCCTGGCCGACTCCATTTCGGTCGGCGTCCCCAGAAACCCGGTCAAGGCCCTGCGTGCCGTATCCGCTTCCAAGGGTGCCTGGGTGGCAGTCCCCGACGAGGACATCCTGGATGCCATGCGGGAGATGGGCCAAAAAGAAGGCGTCTTCGGCGAGCCTTCGGGCGTCACATCCTACGCTGGAGTCAAGGCGGCAGTCGCCTCCGGAATCATCCGGCCGGACGAAACGGTCACCTGCATCTGCTCGGGCAGCGGCCTCAAGGACGTCGTCAATGCCCTGAAAGCAGCCGGCGATCCCATCCGCTGCAAGCCGGATCTTGAGGAACTGGAAAAGACTGATCTCTTCAAATAAGAGACCGGATCATTCTATCTGGAGGCCACATATGAGCCAGTATGAAAAACTTGGTGTCTTTTATCTGGGCACGGAGAACAAGAATGTTGAGGGCCAGGCAG
>DUUZ01000064.1 GCA_012841255.1 Clostridiaceae bacterium | reverse complement strand
GCAGGAAGAAACTGGATCGAAAAAATGAAAGCAGGAAAGGAGAACTGTAAAGCTCTCCAGCGGTAAGCAGAAAGCCCGCAAGGCCCCCGCCTTGCGGGCTTTCATCATGCCCCGATAATTTTGACCAGAACTCTTTTGGGCCGCATCCCATCGAACTCACCGTAGAAGATCTGTTCCCAGGTTCCAAAATCCAGCTGGCCGTCCGTCACAGCGACCACAGCCTCCCGCCCCATGAGCGTCCGCTTCAGGTGGGCGTCGGCATTGTCTTCGTAGCCGTTGTGCTGGTACTGGTCATAGGGTTTTTCCGGGGCCAGTTTTTCAAGCAGCACTTCGTAATCCTGGTGGAGTCCCCATTCGTCGTCGTTGATGAAGACACTGGCCGTGATATGCATGGGGTTGACCAGGACCAGGCCCTCCCGGATACCGCTTTCATAAAGGCAGTCCCGGACCTGGGGCGTAATGTTGATAAAAGCCCGTCTGGTCTTGGTGGTGAAGGTCAATTCTTTCCTGTAAGATTTCATGGATTTACCTCATAACAGCCCGGCTGAAACAGCCGGTTTTCTTCATGGACCATCATAACAGACGGTGTTTGACAGCCACCCTCATCTTGTGTAAACTAGGGCACGGCCCGGGTGATTAGCTCAGCTGGTTAGAGTACCTGCGTGACATGCAGGGGGCCACTGGTTCAAGTCCAGTATCACCCACCAGGAAACCCCGCGACCAAACAGTTGCGGGGTTTTGTTTTACCGCAGCCAATCGCCATACTGAAGCGACAAATCATTATCCCGGGTATTGACAACTGTTTGACTACTATTTATAATCTAATAGTAGTTAATCAATGATACTATTGAAGAAAGGAGGACAGTGCCGGTGAATCCCCAATATAAAAAAGGTGTCCTGGAACTTTGTGTCCTTTCCCTGCTACATGGCCGCGACTTTTACGGCTATAAATTATCCGAGTACCTTGCCAGTCACATCCAGATTTCCGCCGGTTCGGTTTATCCCATTTTGCGCAAGCTGAAAAACGAGGATCTGCTGACGGTTTATCTGCAGGAGGAGAGCGGAGGGCCGCCCAGAAAATATTACTCACTGACTCCCAAAGGCCGCATGCAATTTGAAAAAGACAAGGAAGACTATTTAGCCTTTGCCCGCATCGTCGAAAATTTACTGGAGGATGATGACCATGACCAAGAATGAATTTTTGGCCGCGCTCGCCGCGGAACTGAAGAAGAGGCAGATTCCGGATGCTGACGATATTGTCAGCGAATACGAACAGCACTTTGTCTTCAAAATAGAGGACGGTTTTCCGGAAGGTGAGATCGCTGCCAAACTGGGGGATCCGGAACAGATCGCCGGCCAGTATGAACCGGAGGGGCCGGGTAAGGACCAGGCTGGAATGCGTTGGCTGGCAGTGGGTATGTTTGCTGTCCTGGCTATTCCTGCCATCATGTTCTTCTGGGTCCTGATCGTCATGGGTCTGGTCCTTCTGGTTGCTGCCCTGGGCTTTGCTGTGCTCTCCGTATGCCTGATCGGGGGCCTGAACATCGACTCCCTGATACCAACCATGCCCTATTGGATCGGGGCCGTATGGGGGCTTTCTGCGGCTTTCCTGGCCGTGCTTCTGGCTGCCGGCTGCATCTACTGGACCGCTTTCATCTTTCAGCTGGCACGGGCCTGCCGCCGCTTCCGGCAAAACAGCATGGCTTCGATCAGCGGCGGGGCGTCCCTGCCCTCTCTTTCCATCTATCCCAGGTTTTCCGGCAAGGTCAGAAGAGGGCTCCGGCTTGCGGTTCTTCTGTCCTTAGTTCTTTTTGCTGTCACTGCAAGTCTGGGCTTCATCGCAGCGGCCCTCTCGGCGGGGAGTTTCCAGTTCTGGCATGCCTGGGACTGGTTCGTCCAGCTTGTGCTGCCCTAGGAGCCGGCCATGAAGGACAATTCTTTTCTCCTGCGCCTGGCCGACGAGTTTACGGATCGGGGCCATCTCCTGCATATGGTGGACTTCCCGGGCGCTTATACCCGGGGAGAATCCCGTCAGGCAGCTTTGGGCAAGCTGCCTGACGAGTATCTTGGCTGGCATGCCTGGGCGGGCCTTCAGCCTCTTCCTTTCTCTTTTGGGGTTTTGCAGATCACCGGGCATGATGCAGGTTCCCTGGCCGTTGAGGATGCCGACTCTGAAATTCTCTTTGAGCCGGAACGGTCTATCCTGACCAGGCCGGATTATGATCGCTTGAAATCCCTGGCGCTGAAGTCAGCTGCGGATTTTATGGCTCTTTACGCTTCCATTCCCGACAGGATGCTGCCTTTGAAAAGAAAGCGCCGGACCTTTTACGGGGACCTTCCCGTGACCGCGTCGGACATGTACCTCCATGTCCTTTCGGTCAATCCCTTCTATTTCTCCAGAATAGGCATTCAGCTTAATGAAAATGACGATCTTTATAGGGGAAGGCAGAGCGGCTTTGAAATGCTGGAGAAGCAAAGAGACTCTCTGGAAAACAGCCTCTATCTGGCTGATGGTGAAGCCTGGACCCTGCGGAAAGTACTCCGGCGTTTCATCTGGCATGACAGGATCCACGCCAGGGCCCTCTACCGGTCGGCCGCCAGGAATTTTCCGGCTTCTGAGATCGTCAATCCCTTTCACTTCTCTATTTGATTCCGGCATGACAAAAATTTGCATTGACGTCAGGTTTTTTTGACTGCATACTGAAAAAAATATTTTAGGACCCTGCTGAAAAAATCCGAGGAGGTGCCAGATACCGATACTGATCCCCCGCAAGCATGGTGATTATCTTCACCTTTACAGTTTTTGTTTTTTTCTTATCGCCGCAGCCTTTGTTCTGGATCATCCGGCGGATATTTTCAATGGGTTTATAAGGATCCTGATTGCACCAAGTAATCTCTTGACCGACTACATTGCCATCGGCGGGATCGGCGCCGCTTTTTTCAACAGCGGGGTCGTCGGCCTTTCTTCGGTCCTCCTCCTTCGCGGCTACGGGGTCCGGATCAGCGGAGCGGCACTTGCAGGCATTATCACGGTCTGCGGGTTTGCCTTCTTCGGCAAGACCCTCTACAATTCACTGCCCATCACCCTGGGCGCCTGGTTTTATGCCTATCTCAACAAAAAATCCTTCAAGGAACTCGCGGTCACAAGCCTTTACGCAACAGCCCTGGGTCCCCTGGTCAGCACCCTGAGCTTTGGCATGGGCTTCCCGGTCTGGAAGGGCATCCTGGCAGGCTACCTGGCGGGCTTTGTGATCGGCCTTATCATCACGCCGCTGGCCAACGCCTTCTTCAGCTTCCACCAGGGCTACAATCTCTATAACACGGGTTTTGCCGCCGGCATCATCGGCATGGTGGCCACGGGTCTGCTCCGCATGTTCGGCCTGCAGGTCAATACGGTTTCCATTGTCTCTTCAGGGAATAATCTGACATTGAGCGTCCCCTTGCTATTGATCTGTCTCATCCTGCTTCTGGTCGGACTTCGGAAAAACAGATGGTCCTTTCGCAATTACCACCGTCTGGTCAAGCTGCCGGGGCGGCTGCGGACCGACTTTATCGAGACCTGCGGCTATGGTTTGACCCTGATCAACATGGGGCTCATGGGCTTCATTTCCTGGTGCTACATCATGATCGCGGGCGGCCAGATCAATGGTCCCACCATCGGCGCCCTGCTGACCATCATCGGCTTTTCCGCCTACGGGAAACATCTGCTGAACACCATCCCCATATTCATCGGGGCCTTTATCGCATCCGTCCTGAACATGCACGATCCCAGCAATACGGTGGATGTGATCGCAGTCCTTTTCGGTTCCACCCTGGCTCCCATTGCAGGTTCTTTCGGTCCCCTGGCTGGGATTGCGGCAGGGTTCATCCATGTGTCCATGGCTCTCAATATCGGTTATCTGCACGGCGGGATGAACTTGTATAACAATGGCTTTTCCGGGGCCTTTGTGGCGGCCTTCCTGACGCCTCTTTTCACCATGGTTCAAGAATGGGGCAGCAGGTGCAAAGAGTCGGTTTGATTCTGTCGTTTTCGTAAACTTCTATACCACCGCGTCCCATTCAATTGGCAGTTGCGTTGCCGATGGAGACTAAATGATTTCAGCGGTTCAAGCCCTTGTGCCATATGCCGTTTACGAGTTCGAATCTGGCCCCAACGGCATGGATGTCCTGGTTCAATTTTCCGAAGGCGGCAGATGAAAGAAAGATCAAGGGCAAATGAAGCCGAAATGTAAAATGAAAATGCGCCAAATTGTAAAATAGAAATACGCCAAAATGTAAAATATATTGCGCCGAAATGTAAAATGACGTATACTCTTCTTAAGAATGGATGTAGGATATGAGTATATATCACCCGCGAATTGCAGATAAATTGCTACAATCAGCACTGGAATCATCTGGAGCCGTCTTGATTGAAGGACCTAAGTGGTGCGGAAAAACCAGAACAGGTGCAGAAGCAGCCGGGAGTATCCTGTTCATGCAGGACCCAGATAGCAGGGCGGCCAACCTGCAGGCCGCTCATATCAAGCCGTCCCTTTTGCTGGAAGGTACCACTCCCCGGTTAATCGATGAATGGCAGGTTGCTCCCATCCTTTGGGATGCCGTAAGGCACGAAGTTGATAGGCGGGGTGAAACAGGTCAGTTTATTTTGACAGGGTCGGCGACGCCCGTGCAAGGTGATCAGATTTTGCACACTGGTACAGGGCGGATTTCAAGACTCCGGATGAGACCGATGACCCTATACGAGTCGAATGAATCGAATGGAACAGTAAGGATTAGTGATTTATTCAATTCAGAGCGGGATATCAGCGCAAGAAGCTCATTAGGGATAGAGGCGATTGCCGAAGTGATTATCCGAGGCGGATGGCCTGCTTCTGTAGTCGCAAAATCCGGTTCAGATGAGAAAAGAGCACGGGATTACGTCGATTCGATTGTTCAATTTGATGTCATGCAGACAGAAGCAATTACCAGGAACCCTGATCGTATGTTTGCACTCCTCCGCTCGTATGCGAGAAATCTTTCTACTGAAGCAAGCCTTGCTACAGTCTTGAAGGATATGGAGGGGGGAGAAAAAGAGAGAATCTCCCGTCCGACATTACAATCCTATCTCAATGTTCTCCAAAGGTTGTTTGTGATAGAAGATTTGGAGGCCTGGAACCCTTCGATCCGCTCTGCGACACCTCTACGGGTGACACCAAAAAGACATTTTGTAGATCCTTCAATTGCTACAGCTGCTTTGGGACTCAATCAAAGGCGTCTGCTTTCAGATTTCAATACTTTCGGATACTTGTTTGAATCACTTTGTGTGCGGGATTTGAGAATCTACGCTGAGGCATTGGGTGGGAAAGTCTATCACTATCGGGACAAAAGCTGATTGGAGTGTGATGCTGTCATCGTCTTGAGAGATGGGCGGTGGGGTGCAGTTGAAGTGAAACTCGGTGCACATGAATATGAGAAAGCAGCACGGAATCTTATTTCTTTTGCCCAGAAAATCGATACAGATAAGATGAATAATCCCTCCTTTCTGATGATTTTAACCGGTGCTGAATTGGGCTACCGAAGGGAAGATGGGGTTTATGTGGTCCCTATCGGAAGTCTCAGAGATTGAGTGCTGGCTGTGTTTGGCATCGGAGTCGCAGATCAAGCAGGCTTGGGTGATGCCGTCGGTCCGAGTGAGATCATTTCGCAGCTTGCGCCAGGTCGGCTGAAAATTAAAGTCTCTCACAGACAGGTAGATTTCGTTTTGCCCTTCTTGGATAACACCTGGACGACTGCAAGTTTCCCATTGATCCGACGATGTTTATTTGATGACATGAATATCCATTTGGTAGTGCTGGAAGACTGGAATAACCTTTAACAAACAGTCTCTGTTATGTGGAGGTGACCGCCGCTCAAAGTCCCGGGTGCAATACAAAGGAACTACATCACATGTTGATAATTAAACTGTAATGAAATACACGGCCTAACAGACACAGTTCGTCAATAATTCTCCTATAGCATGACTGGCAATACGCATGAAGGCCGCTACCGCTTATTGGTCCTTATGGAACAAGAATAACGGAGGGGAAGCCCGTGAACGCCCATGCCGCCGACGCTATAAAACAAATCCCAGCCCTTGATTATCTTCATCCTGGCAGCTTTTCTCTTGCTCATGGGAATAAGAGAAGACTTGAGTCCTGTTTTGCACTTTCAATTGACAAGGAGACATGATCATGAAAAAGATATTCGCCATTATCCTCGCGATTAGTTTGCTTATTTTCATGGCGGCCTGCAGCCGCGAAACAGATCCTACAGATCCCGCAAGCTCGCAGACTGCTTCGCAGCCGCCCGCAGATACGGAAGCGGAGGTCACGGAAAGCCGTCAGGAGGATCTTCGTGAAGAAGACGATCTTCGCGAATTTGTGGACGCCTACATGGAGAAAGCTGTTATGGACCTGAGAGCAGGCTGCGAGGACCTGCTTTCAGGCATCGGAAACTTCGACGAGTATCAGGAAAATACCGGCCGGATCGAAGCCTTCTATCAGAAGATTGATGAAGCTACGGATATGATCGTCATTCACTTACGCGAATTCAGCCGGGATTACGCAGCCTTTGTCCTGGAATCCGATTCTTCCATGAGTGATAAATATGAAGAGATAGACGATATCGAGTACTTCATCTACAAAGATGCAGGCACCGCTTACTATGAGGAATTCTATGAAGGCATCATGGGAGATCTTTACCGTGCCTTCTATATGGGGGTCATCGAGGATGCCGAGGGTGATCTCTCTGAGGATGACTGGTCGCTTGCCCGGGATACGGAGTACAAAAGGTGGTCCGGCATCAACTCGGCCGTTCACAGAAGGTGGCTTGATCTTCGTACTGATATCAGCGTTTTCCGGTCCCGTTTGAGCCGGGAAATCTGGAATCAGGATATGGAAAGGGCAGAGAAGGTGCTTAGAAATTTCAGTATTTCCATCGACAACCTGAAAAACGATATTACAGCTCCGGTCTTTAATGACCCCCTGACAGAAAACAGGGAGCTGGCTGAAATCCTGACGGAGCTGAAGAACGAGTTCGAAGGGGTTGAGCAGTTGATGACGGATGAGTTGAATTCGGTTTACGGCATCCTGGGCAACACTTACCAAAGTTATGTGGAGAATTACCAGCTTCTTCTTGACTGGTACGACAGGGCCCTGAAAGAAATGGAAGGCCTGTATGAAAGTGTCCCGGATAAGGTTCTTGAATACTACAAAACCATTCCTTTGGTGCTGGATCAGGACGACAGCAAAGCCATCGACCATGCTCTCTACGATTTCTCCGATGCCTTCTATTGGGGGATCCTGGAGCAGGTTAAAAACACTTTCCAAAGGACACTCCTGGATGAAATACGAAGCAAGTATTATGACGGAATTCTGGATGATGCGAGGGGTTCGGTCAGTTATGACGAATGGTTCAAGACGAAAACGGGAAGCAATGTTGACTGGACAAGTTTCTTTACGACATTCTCCGGCGATTTGTTTGATTTCCGTTCGGACTTACTGGATGGATGGCAGCGGGTGCAAGAAGGCTTCCGGGCCAAGAATTTTGATGTGGATGCTCTTTTGCCCTAGGATTTAAAGATATAAAGACAGGGTTTCTCATCAGGTTGCCCCGGGGGGCAGTGTCTTGAAGAACAGCGGGGCGCTCTATTATCCTTTTTCAGCCAGGATGCTATAGTAGTTTCACAGACCGGTTATTTGGCCGGGATTTCTTTACTGGAGGGACTATGCAGACCTTTATCTCTTGGAATATTGATTCATTGAACGCAGCCCTGACCGGGGAATCCGAACGGGCTCTTTTATCCCGGACGGTCCTGGATACGATCGCCGGGTATGCCCCCCAGGTGATCGCCTTGCAGGAAACCAAGCTGCCGGCCAACGGACCTTCAAATAAGCATATCGGGCTTCTGGAAGAGATCTTTCCGGGCTATGATCTGGTCTGGGCCAGTTCCATGGAGCCAGCCCGCAAGGGATATGCGGGGACCCTCTTCCTCTTCAGGGAGGAACTGGCACCCAAGGTCAGTTTCCCCCGGCTTGGGGCACCGGAACCCATGGATGACGAAGGCCGGATCATCACTTTGGAATTTCCGGAGTTTTATCTGACCCAGGTCTATACGCCCAATGCGGGCGAGCAGCTGAACCGGCTGGCGGAGCGCCAGGTCTGGGATCAGCGCTATGGGGATTACCTGTCGCTTTTGGATCAGGAGAAGCCGGTTCTTGCGACGGGGGATTTCAATGTAGCCCATCGGGAGATCGATCTGGCCAATCCTGCAGGCAACCGGAACTCCGCCGGATTTACGGACGAAGAACGCCAGGGTTTCACCGATCTTCTGGCCCGGGGCTTCACCGATACCTT
>DUUZ01000063.1 GCA_012841255.1 Clostridiaceae bacterium | reverse complement strand
GCTGACAGCTCTCCTTGCTGTTCTTATTTTACTTGCCGGCTGCGGCAGCCAGCCGCCTGCCGGGCCATCTGTCCCGGAGTCTTCGGTCAGCAGCCCTCAAATTTCGGAAACGGAGACAGCGCCTCTCCAGACGGAAGAGGAGGGTCCTGTCTTTGAAGGCCTGGTCGGACAGACCTGGTATGTTTTGGATCTTCCCTTTGCTGATGAAATCGGCGGAATCCGGGATCTGGCCTATGCCGCCGGACGGCTGTGGATTGTAGGCTCGGATATGGGCGGAGCGGAGGGGAATTTCCATACTCCGGCCCTCCTCTCCAGCCCCGACGGTCAGGACTGGGAGCAGGTTGACCTGGCTTCCCTGGGTTTCCCGCATGACCTGAGCGGCCGGGCCCGTCTTCTGGGGATGGAGGATGAGATCATTGTCCTTTTTGAGAATCCCAACGGCCCCGACACCCTGGGGGATGTGCCGCAAAGGCGGCCCTGGGTTTTGAGAGGGGACGGCGAGTCCTGGCAGGTGACCGGCGAAGAGGATTTCGGCCCCTGGCAGGTGGAAAGCCGGGGCAGCGGCAAGTATCTGAATTACTGGGATCTGGAAGCCTTTGCTCCCTTCGGGGAAGAACTCATTCTCATGCCGGGGATCGGCTGGTTCGCACCCTACGACACTGCGGGCCGGAGTCTGGGTCTGGGTTATATTGCAGAGGACGGCAGTGCCGGACTCTTTGCCGACTACGATGCAATGCCTTCCCCCTATTCCGTGGAAACCGCCCGCAAGATGCTGGTCTACCAGGATGAACTTCTGGCTTTTGCATCCTCCTATAAATCCCGGGTGGAGGGAGGCCATGAATATTTCAATATCTGGCGGAGCCGGGATGGCAGAAACTGGACCAATGAGACACCGGCAATTGAAGGCCTTCTGGATTATACTCACGTCAACGATGTCGTTTTAGGGCCCCAGGGGCTGGTGGTCACCGGTTGGCAGGCGGAAGCGGACGGGGAATTCTCCGGAACCAGGCTTCCCCTGGCCCTCTTCTCTTCCGACGGACAAAATTGGACCCTCCAGGCCTTGGGGGAGGAGCCGGAGAGGAATTTCCGGGCTGCGGTGGCGGGTTCAGTCTACTACGCCTACGGCGAGGACAACCGGCTCTGGTCGTCCGGGGACGGGGAGGCCTGGGAGGAAATTACTGCCCAAAGCTATTCCATTGTCAATAAAGACCGGGAATGGGTGGTCCATCCATCCCCCCATTATGAGTTTGTGAAAATGATCGGTTTTCCCCGGGGCCTGCTTGCCATAGGAGGCTTCTCGACCCAGGCCGGCGACAAACTGCTCCTGAGCGGGGACCTGCCCTTTGACTACCTGGACCAGAAATAGAGCTAAATATTGATGAGCTTCTCTGCGCCTGCCATGACCGCCAGGATGGAAGCCATGTTGGAGATCTCTCCGGCCAGGGGCTGGCCCAGCTCAAAGTAGTTGAGGCAGGTGCCGCAGGACAGGAGCCGGGTGCCTGTGGATTCCAGGTCCAGCAGGTCCTCCAGGGCATTGGAGCCTTCGGTTGTCAGCCGGACACCGGCGTTGACGAAGAGGATGTAGTCGGGGCGTCTTTCGTGTTCCGTCAGCGCCCCGATAAAGCTCTTCATAAGAATTTTTCCCAATTCATGGGAACCCTGGCCCATCTCGTCGCTGCTGATGACGATTACAAAACTGTCTTTCCCTTGGTCTGTCATAGGTGAATCTCCTTGATCTTCTGATCTTCTTTTTCATAAAATCCCATGCCGGTGATGCCGGCTTCAGTCAAGATACGGACCGCTTCCTGGAATTCATGGGGGCGGATGCGGAAGGAAAGGCCGCAGCCGGCCTTGATTCTGGAGGGCAGCGGCATGACCCGGACGGAAAGCCCCGCCTGAAGGAGGAGTCCCTCACCCCGGATGGCGTCGTTGGTCCGGGCAAAGCTTACCAGGTACTCCATCATGACCGGCTGATCCTTTCCAGCGCCCGGATGCCGGCTTCAATTTCATCCTCTGTGTTGAAAGCGGAAAAAGAGAAGCGGACCATACCCTGAACTTCCGTCCCGAAATGCCGGTGGAGCAGGGGGGCGCAGTGGGCTCCTGCCCGGGTGGCAATAGCGTAGTCATCCCAAAGTTTGGCGGCAAGATCCGCTGAATCCCAGTCCTTGAGCTTGAGGGAGACGACCGCCAGCCGGTCATCTGAAGAAAAATCCCCGTAGATGGTGATGCCGGGGATATCCCGGATGCCTTCATGGAATTTTCGGGTCAGCCTCATCTCCTCTTCATGGATGGTCCTCACACCCTTGTCCCGGATATGGCGGATCCCTTTGCTCATGGCGTAAAGGCCCGGGCTGTTCAGGGTGCCGGCCTCAAAGATGTCGGGCATGGCCTGGTCCTGGAAGCGGTTGAAGCTTCCGGATCCTGCCCCGCCCGTTTTCACCAGGGTAAAGGGGAAGTCCCCGTTGACAATGATGCCGCCGGTGCCTTGGGGGCCCAAAAGTCCCTTATGGCCCGTGAAGCAGAAGATGTCGGCATCCTGGATATTCACTTCATAGCTGCCGAAGGTCTGCGCGATATCCAGGATCAGGGTCAGCCCCTGCTCCCGGCAAAAACGAAGGAGGGTCCCGGTGTCGTTGACATTGCCGGTCACATTGGAAGCCTGGTTGCAGATCAGGAAACGGGTTTGGGGGGTCAGGAGGGATGAAAGATTATCCAGGGCCAGGCGGCCCTTGGAATCGGCCTCAATAAAACGGAGGGGGCAGCCCCTGAGATAGAGGGGGCGCAGGACCGCATTATGTTCAGTGATACTTGTAATGACCCCGTCCTGGGGCTTGACCAGGCTTTGGATGACCAGGTTCAGACTTTCCGTCGCCGATGACGTGAAGGCCACCTGCAGGGGGTCATTGAGCCCGATCAGGGCCGCTGTTTCCATCCGGGCCCCGTAGATGGCCCGGTTGGCCTCCATGACCGCGTCGTAGAAGGAGCGTCCGGCATTTCCGAAGTGATTGAGGGCATAAAGCAGGGCCTCCCCCACTTCCGGGGGCCGGGTCAGGCTGGTGGCGCTGTTATCAAAATAGATCATACGAGTCACTCCCCGGATATTATGACACAGACAGCGGGGATGAAAACAGATAGACTGGGACTACCACAATAAGAAGGAGCCTTTATGTGACTCATCATTGAATTGTTCGCCTGGATAGGACGAAAATTAAAAGAACTGATCCTCTATCTTTATAAAAAGATACGCAAAGAACCCCTGACTGAAAAAGGGGGGGAATAAAAAAGCCTCGGACTGTGAATGTCCAAGGCTTATAGTGGCGCGCCCGCCAGAATTTGAATCCGGAACCTTCTGATCCGTAGTCAGACGCTCTATCCAGTTGAGCTACGGGCGCGTGACAGCTTTCCCATATTAACGCCCCCGGGGCCGCCTTGTCAAGCCGTGAAAACTGCGCTCAGGAATTGAAGATCAGGGTCATGCGGACGATGGAGTCCGACTCGATTTGGACGGCCAGGGTTTTGGTCGTGCCATTTTCGCTCCG
>DUUZ01000062.1 GCA_012841255.1 Clostridiaceae bacterium | reverse complement strand
GGTCCATGTCCTTGTGGGAACCGGAACTTTCGAAAGTAACAAGACCCGGTTTGGGATGCACCATCAGTTCAAAGGAGGAGGCTTCCAGGGCCAGGGCAGCCACATGGTCAGCCAGGGCATTTTTGGCGTAATCCTCCAAAAGCCTGCCTGTTTCCTTTGCAAGCTCCCCGCTGTCATGAAGCCCCCGGGAGCCGCACTGGGCGGCCGGCCGGGAACAAAGCAGGCATGTTCGCAAGGGAAGGCCCAGATCCTTCCGGCCCAGGGGCCGCCCCCCCCGGTCGTAGACATCCAGGTCCAAAAGGCGGCTGGCAGGGCCCTCTTCCTCCAGACTGACCGTCAGGGCTTTTAGGGATCCGGCCTCCAAACCCTCCAGGGCCAGGTGGGCTTCGTCCCCGGTCGGGCTGTATGAAACGTCCTCTCCGGCAAGCCGGCCTCCCAGACCCTCAAGGATCCGCTCCAGCTGTCTTTTCTCCCGGTCAAAGAAAAAGGCGGAAAGGGGGGTCCGCTTGACGGGCCCCGGAATATTGAGGGTCATGGTGATGACAGGGCAGCCGCTTTCAAGACGGAGGGTCTCCCGCCTTTTCACCCGGTCATCACGGGCCGCAAGCAGCAGATCCAGGGATACCGGCTGGGGACAGACGGCGGCCGGGCGATCCAGGGCTTTCACGGCAGCCTCCCCTAGGCCTCGCTTTCAGGCCCTGAAAAGGTCATGAGCTGGAGGGAGTTCAAGTCCGACAGCCGGTAGTTGGAAGGAGCGTTGACCAGGCCCAGGATCTGAGAATCCTTGGAAATGGGGTGGATCAGGAAGTCGTGGTAGAGCTGGAAATTCCGGATCCGGCCCGTCGACTGGATGTGCATGCGGGGGCCGGTGCAGTAGTGGCGCTGATCCCCGATCAGGACATGGTTGGCGTCCAGATAGGAGATGGGCAGGTCCTTGGCAATCAGTTCCTTGACGCAGGACTCCAGTTCCCGAAGATCGATATTGGGCCGGTCGTGGAAGGAAAGGATGAAGCCCGACCGGACATCGTAGTGCTCGAAATGGTAGACCCGGCGGTCGATCAGGCAGTGCTCGACCAGGTCCTCGGCCGTGTGGGCCATGCGGCGGGTACTGATGGAGGCAAAGACCACCTCCTTGATGTCTTCGGGTTCAGGGCCGAAGACCGAAGGCCGGGTGACGATAATTTCCTCCCCGATGCCGATCAGCAGGTGGGCGTTCATGCCCAGCTGGGGATAGATCAGGTCGAAGTGCTCGACGATGACCCGCTTGCCCCGTTCCAGGGCCAGGCGGATGGCATCGGCCAGTTCATGGGCCTGGTGGAAGGCCAGCTCGAAGCGGATGTCCAGATGGTAGGTATGGGGGGTGAAAAAGCCGGTGTCATCCTGGTGCATGAGGGGCAGGGGGCGGACGTTGACGCCTTCGTCGTCATTGGTCAGCTCGATGCCGGGGAACATGCCCTTGAGAAGGATGCTCTTGCCCGATCCGCTGTCCCCGATCAGGCCGATCAGGGAATCGAAGGGAGACAGGAACTGCTGGGCGATCTGCTTGCCCTGGTCCACCATCCGCGGTGCCCCGCGGGGAGACAGAAGAACACTGTAAAGATGATTGCGCTGCATACGGTCTGAATAGGACATATCCGTTTTCCTTCCAAAAAGACAGGTTTTCTTCCCCTGCATTGTCTCATACGAAGGCTTTTTTTGCGAAGTTCCCGGCCTTCACGTTAGAATGAAAATCTGATTGATGAGAAATAAGGAAAAGCCATGCCCCAGGATAATCACGCCCGAGCCAAAGAAGAACTGACCCGAAGCGCACTTCGAAAGCCAGCCGAACAGCCGTATGTCGTCCGCCAGCGCCTCCTTGATATCGCCCGCATGGACACGGGCCGGGTGCTGGACACCCTGGACAGCCGGGAGAGCGGCCTGAATGAGGAAGAAGTTTCGGCAAACCGCAGGCTCTACGGGGACAATGTCGTCATCCAGGGACACAAGGTCACCATCCTGGAGCGCCTGGTCTCGGCCTTCATCAACCCCTTCACCCTGATCCTGATTGCGCTGGCCCTGATCTCGGTCTTGACCGACATCACCTTTGCGCCTCCGGAAGAACGGAGCTATGTCACCTTCGCCATCATCAGCGCCATGGTCCTCATGTCGGGAGTTCTTCGCTTTGTCCAGGAACTCCGGTCCGGCAATGCCGCCGACAAACTGACCAGCATGATCGTCAATACGGCCGCCATCGTCCGGGCCGAGGACGGCGAACAGGAGCGGGTCATGGAGGCCGCCGTGGTCGGCGACATCATCAAGCTGGCCGCCGGCGACATGATCCCGGCCGACATGCGCATCCTGGCGGCCAAGGACCTCTTCCTGAGTGAATCCTCGCTGACCGGAGAATCGGCCCACGTCGAAAAATTCGCGGAGCCCTCGCAGCTGGACTCCCAGAGCGTCCTGGAGTACGGCAACCTGGCCTTCATGGGCACCAACGTCATTTCGGGATCCGGCACCGGGGTTGTCCTGGCCACGGGCCAGGATACCGTCTTCGGCCAGCCTGGCCAAGGGCGCCGTCCACATGTCCAAGCAGAAGGTCATCATCAAGAACCTCAACTCCATCCAGAACCTGGGCTCCATTGACATCCTCTGCACCGACAAGACCGGGACCATTACCCAGGACCGGGTGGCCCTGGAATACCATCTGGATCTGTCGGGCGAGGAAGACGTCCGCATCCTCCGGCATGCCTATCTCAACTCCTATTTCCAGACCGGCCTTCGCAACCACATGGATCAGGCCATCGTGGAAAAGACCCATGAGGAAGAGGAAAATGCCCCCCATGCCCTGGGTGCTCTGAAGGACCGCTACGAAAAAATCGATGAGGTCCCCTTCGACTTCGAACGCCGCCGCATGAGCGTGGTGGTCCAGGACAAGACCGGCAAGACCCAGATGATCACCAAGGGGGCCCTGGAGGAGATGCTGGCGGTCTGCACTTATGCCCAGACCGGGGAACAGGAAGTGGTCCCGCTGGATGCCGGCCTGGTCGAAAGCATCCGCCGGGACGTCGACGAATACAACGAGAAGGGCCTGCGGGTCCTCCTTCTGGCCCAGAAGACCAACCCTTCCCCGGTCGGCATGTTCGGAGTGGCCGATGAGGCGGACATGGTTCTGATCGGTTACCTGGCCTTCCTGGATCCCCCCAAGCTTTCGACCAAGGCCGCCATTGAAGCCCTGCACGATCACGGGGTGGCCGTCAAGATCCTGACCGGCGACAATGAAAAGGTCTCCAAGGCCATCTGCCGCATGGTGGGGCTGGACGTCAAGCATATGCTGACCGGCGACGATGTCGAGGCCATGGATGATCAGACCCTGGCCCGGGAAGCCGAGAAAACCACCGTTTTCGCCCGCCTGGCCCCCCTGCAGAAATCCCGCATCGTCAATCTTCTGAAAGGCGAGGGGCACAGCGTGGGCTACATGGGGGACGGCATCAACGATGTCGCCGCCCTCCGGGCCGCCGATGTCGGCATCTCGGTGGACACCGGGGTGGACATCACCAAGGAGGCCGCCGACGTCATCCTCCTGGAAAAAGACCTGATGGTCCTGGAGCAGGGCATCGTCGAAGGCCGGCGCACCTATGCCAACATGATCAAGTACATCAAGATGACGGCCTCCTCCAACTTCGGGAACGTCCTCTCCATGCTGATCGCCGCGGCCTTCCTCCCCTTCCTGCCCATGACGGCCATCCAGATCCTCATCCTCAACCTCATCTACGATATCTCCTGCTCCTCCCTGCCCTGGGACAATGTCGACCCCGACTACCTCAAGGTCCCCCGGACCTGGGATGCCAGCTCCATCTCCCGCTTCATGGTCTGGATCGGCCCCACATCCTCGGTCT
>DUUZ01000061.1 GCA_012841255.1 Clostridiaceae bacterium | reverse complement strand
CTACATAAGCGGGGCGGGCATTTCTGTAATCAATGTAGTAAGCATGCTCCCAGACGTCGCAGGTCAGGAGTGGAGTTTTGTCTTCAGTCAGAGGCGTGGCCGCATTGCTGGTGCTCACGATCTCCAGTTTTCCGTCCTTGCCCTTGACCAGCCAGGCCCAGCCGGATCCGAAGGTGCCGACGGCGGTAGAGGAGAACTTCTCTTTGAAGGCACTGAAGGAACCAAAGGCCTCTTCGATGGCGGAAGCCAGGGCACCTGTCGGTTCACCGCCGCCCTTGGGCGACAGGCAGTTCCAGTAGAAGGTGTGGTTGAAAACTTGGGCCGCATTATTGAAAATGCCGCCGCTGGATTTACGGATGATATCTTCCAAAGACATATCTTCAAATTCAGTCCCGGCGATCAGCTTATTAAGATTGGTGACATAAGCTTGATGGTGTTTACCGTGATGGTAGTCAAGTGTCTCCTTGGAGATGATGGGCTCGAGTGCGTCGTCGCTGAAAGGCAGTGATGGGAGTTTGTGTTCCATTATCGTTCCTCCTTGGATAATGTTGTCCGGGTAGAATTCCGGAGCTCTTGATCTTGATTACTGGAACCTGTGAAGATTGGGGCAGTTCAGTTGCTACCGTGATCAATGACAGGCTCCTTATCACAATACGACATCTTAGCTTGCATGGCAAAGGGAAGTGCTATTTATTGCATCATATTCAGATGCTTCGCCTGATCTTGCAAGGATGGAGTTTCAATCTTTAATACCCCATGTCCGATAAGAATTGATTTGGTTTGCTTTTGTTCGGCAAGGAGTCTGCCCCAAAGTCTTGCATACCCACTTTTGCACACCCAGCTTCTTTGGCTTACGATAATGACGTGATAGGTGATAAGGCGGTCCGGCTAATTGATAATTGGAAGCGGGGTGGAGTGATGAATAAGGTAGAAGAATTCTTTGAACGGGTGATCTCAGTCAAGTGGGGGCCGCAAAAGGAATCGGTTGATATTATCGACCAGACCCTCTTGCCCGGCACCATCAAGAGGATTCAGCTTCAGGATAAAGAAGGAATCTGGGAGGCCATCAAGAGTCTCCGGGTCCGGGGAGCACCGGCCATCGGGGTGATGGCGGCCTATGGGATGGCCGTCCTGGCAAAAGAGATCAAGACAGATAACTATGAAGAGTTTCTTGCGAGATACAAGGAAGTGACCGACTATCTTGCGACTTCCCGGCCGACAGCCGTCAATCTTTTCTGGGCCCTGAACCGGATGCTGAGGATAGTGAAAGAGGGCGGACATCTTTCAGTTTCGAAGATTCAGGATCTTCTCTTCCTTGAAGCAGAAGCCATCCGTGAGGAAGATGTGATGATCAGCAGGAATATAGGGGAGATCGGCTTCGAGTTATTGAAAAATCTGAAAAAGGAAGGCCAGCCGGTCGGCATCCTGACCCATTGCAACGCAGGCACCCTTGCGACAGCCAAATACGGCACGGCAACAGCTCCCATGTATATCGCCCTGGAAAAGGGTTGGGCGGGGGAAGACATGCATGTCTACTGTGATGAAACGCGTCCTCTTTTACAAGGGATCCGGCTCACCTCCTTTGAACTCGGAAATGCAGGTATTCAAACCACCGTCCAGTGCGACAATATGGCGTCCGTCCTGATGGAGCAGGGGAAAGTGGATATCGTATTTGTCGGTTGTGACCGGGTTGCCAGAAATGGTGATGCAGCCAACAAAATCGGGACCAATACATTGGCGATACTGGCCAGGCATTATGGAATCCCCTTCTATATTTGTGCACCGACCTCAACCATTGACATGGCGGCGGCCGACAAGACGGAGATCCCCATTGAAATCCGAGACCCGAAAGAGATCACGGAAACCTGGTATTGCGAGAGGATGGCGCCGCCCGGAGTCGATGTGTTCAACCCCGCTTTTGATGTCACCGATCATGCTCTCCTGACCGGCATCATTACGGAAAAAGGCATGTGTCATGCTCCCTACGATGAAGCCTTTGAAGCAATTGGACTATAGGACGCATAGTCCTTTCCAGTGAGAATTTTGACGAAATCTGCAAGCATCCGTCTGACACGCTGCTAGCGTGTCCTTACGAGAAGCAATTATGGGGGGCAGGAGATGCATCCTGCGCTATGTCGGCTGAAATTGATTTTCCTGCCCCAAAATTAAGGACTTAAGTGTCCGATCCCTCCTATAAAATACCCAAGGCAACTTCCATCATCTGGGTGAAACTCTTTTCTCTTTCTTCTGCCGTCGTCTCCTGAAAGTCAAAGATAAGATCAGACACCGTCAGAAGTGTGGCGCCTTCTTTGCCCGTGATCCGTGCATTGTGAAAGAGAGCGAAACTCTCCATCTCGACCACGAGGCAGTCGTGGTCCTCAAGCGCAATCTGCCAGCGGGGGCGATCACCCTCTTCTGCCGGCTGGTAATAGAAAACATCGCTGGAATAGGTCCGGCCTTCAATGAGGGGGACCGACAGCTTTTGAGCGCTTGCCCGGAGTTTTTCGTTAAGGCCGGGGTCCGCCTCTGTGACGGATCCTTCGTAACCGGACTGCATCCTGGCATATGTTGAATCCGCATAGGCATCCTTGATCAGGAGCACATCAAAGAGCTTGAGATCCTTGCTGTGTCCTCCGCAACTGCCCACCCGGATGATGCGGTCCACATCATAGCTGGTGAAAAGCTCATAGGAATAAATACCGATGGAGGGCATCCCCATCCCGGAGCCCATGGCAGAGACAGGTTTGCCCTTGTAAGTACCCCTATAGCAGAGCATGCCCCGGACACTATTGACCAGTACCGGATTGTCAAAATAGGTTTCAGCGATGAATTTGGCTCGGAGGGGGTCACCCGGCATCAGGACCGTTTTGGCGATATCTCCCTTTTTGGCGGCGATATGAGGGGTAGACATGGACGGATCTCCTTTACCTGAATATCAAGAATGATGGCTGAATATGAATCTTTATCAATTATATCAAGGCATGGAAATTATCCTAATTGAAAGTCTTCATACGCAAAAATCCGATCAACCAAATCTTTCTCAAAGATTCCTGCTAGAATGACCGGTAACAGCAGGTTTCCGCCGGTCAGGACCAAGATGAGGAAGATGACTGGTGAAACCGGACCTGCTGCCCGAAGGAAACTTTAGTCTATGATTGCACGCACCTCTCTTGACCGCTGGATCCTGGATAAACACGGACTGGATACCTCCAACCGGCAGGCCGTCCGGGCCTACCAGCTGGACCGGATCCGTGATCTGCTGGGCTTTGCCCGGGAGAACTCCAGACTCTATGGGCTTCTCTACCAGGGTTTGGAGCTTCCTTCTTCCTTACAGGAATTTTCCTACTATCCCTTTACCAGTGCCCGGGATCTTGCGGAGCGTGAAACAGATTTTCTCTGTGTCCATCCAAGCGAGATCGCCCGGATTGTGACCTTGCAGACCACGGGGACCACCCGGCTGCCCAAACGGGTCTACTTCACCCGGGAGGATATCGAGCTGACCCTGGATTTCTTCTATCACGGGATGCAGACCTTATGTGGTGCAGGGGACCGGGCCCTGATCCTTTTCCCCTGGAGGACTCCGGACAGTGTCGGCGCACTCCTGAAGACAGCTCTTGAAAAACTCGGTCTCACTGTCTTTTGCAGTGAGCCGGATCATGCGGAAGAGGTTTTCTCCAAAACTCCCATTGATGTCGTTTGCGGACCCGCCTCCTGGGTCATCCAGGCAGCTGACCTGAACCCCTCCTATTCGGTCGGGGCGGTCCTGACCAGCAGTGAGGTTCTTTACGGGGATATGCGGAGCCGGCTCATGAGCCGCTGGGGAGCCCTGGTCTTTGACCATTACGGCATGACCGAGACAGGCCTGGGCGGGGCTGTCGAGTGTCAGGCACATGCGGGCATGCACATCCGGGAGAACGATCTCCTCTTTGAAGTCATCGATGCGGATGGCCGGCTTCTGCACTCCGGATCGGAAGGCGAGCTGGTCGTCACCACCCTGACCCGCAAGGGCATGCCATTCATCCGCTACCGGACCGGGGACCGGGGTGTTATCACCGAAGAAGTCTGCCCCTGCGGGAGTTCCATACCCAGAATTCAGTGGATCCGGCGTATCCCCGTGTCTTTTTAGGTCCTTCGTATATAATCAGGAGAGATTGTTTTGGGCGTTCTTTGATACGCCTTCTTTTGGAGGAGAATATGGACCGATACGATTTTACCTCGATCGAGAAAAAATGGCAGGACCGCTGGGAAGAAACCGGCGTCTTCCACGCTGACCAGCCCCGGGAGGGTTACCTGCCGGACAAGGAGAAATACTACTGCCTGGTTGAGTTTCCCTACCCGTCCGGCGACGGGCTTCACGTAGGCCATCCCAGAAGCTATACGGCGCTGGACCTGGTGGCCCGGAAGAAGAGGCTGGAAGG
>DUUZ01000060.1 GCA_012841255.1 Clostridiaceae bacterium | reverse complement strand
CGGCAGGAAAGAGGACTGGAAGGGCTGTCAGGGCCTCGGCCGGCCGTAGCTGGATGACCGAAAAACTCATAAAGGAAGACACCATCGTCACGGCCAGGTAAAGGGCAGCGACGACGGCGCTTTGGGTCAATTGAAGGAGCGCATCCCCCCTGTTTTTTCTAGGACGCGACGGCAACCGCGAATTCCATTTCATGACCGTTAATGTCCCAGCTCTCCGCCGTGACGCCCGCGGGCAAATCCGATTCGTCTTCGAAGTAGATCAGCTGGTCGGCCAGGACATCGGACATCATGGCGTCGGCGTGCCGGTCCAGGACCTCCTCCCGGCTGTCCCGGCGGACATAGAGGATAATCCTGTCGGTGACCTCGAAATCGTGGGCGCGGCGCATGGTCTGGACCTTGCTGACGATCTCCCGGATCAGGCCTTCCTCGATCAGCTCCTCAGTCAGTGCAGTCGAAAGGGCCACCCTGACCTCCCCGGCCGATTCCACGGCAAAGCCCCGGGCCGGAATCTCCTCAACCAGGAGATCCTCAAGCGTGAGTGTGTAAAGCTTGCCCTCGACCTCCAGTTCAATGCTGCCGCCGCCTGCCAGCCGGTCCATGGTAGCTTTTCCGGGCAGGGCATCGATCAGGGGGCGGGCCTTGGGCAGATCGCCGCCCATGAGGCGGCCCAGGGTGCGGAGCTGGGGCTTGAAGCTATAGTCCACCAGGCCCCGGCCCTCTGTTTCATAGACCATCTCCTTGACATTGAGTTCGTCCAGGATCAAAGCGGTCAGTTCCTCCGACAGGGCCTCCCGCCCGGCCACGACCATGGAGGACAGAGGCTGGCGGATTTTCAGCTGGGCACTGTTTCTGGCCGCCCGGCCCAGGGAGACCAGTTCCAGAACCGCTTCCATGTCGCGCTCCAGGGCCGGATCGATCCGGTTTTCATCGGCCTTGGGAAAGTCGCACATGTGGACGCTTTCAGGAGCGCCCGGCAACTTGCCGGCCACGAGGTTCCGGTAGACCGTCTCCGCCATGAAAGGGGTGAAGGGGGCCGTCAGGTGGGCCAGGGTCACCAGGATATCGTGGAGGACGATATAGGCCGTGATCTTGTCCGTATCCATGTCGGGACCCCAGTAGCGTTCCCGGGACCGGCGGACATACCAGTTGGAAAGATCATCCACGAAGGATTCCAGGGCCCGTGCCGCAGTCGTGATGTCACACTGGTCAAGCCTCTGGTCAACATCCCGGATCAGGGAATGGAGACGGCTTTCAATCCAGCGGTCCATGACCGTCTTGTAATCATCGACCGGGAAATCCTGGTAGTCGGCCCGGTCAAAAGCGTCGATATTGGCGTAGAGGACAAAGAAGGCGTAGGTATTCCAGAAGGTCCCCATAAAGCGGCGCTTGGCCTCATTGACCGACTCCTCGGAGAAACGGGCCGAGAGCCAGGGGGCACTTCCCGAACAGAACATCCAGCGCATGGCGTCAGCGCCTTCCAGATCCAGGAGTTTTCCCGGTTCCACAATGTTGCCCAGGTGCTTGGACATCTTGACCCCGTCCTTGTCCAGGACATGGCCCAGGACCAGGCAGGTCCGGTAGGCCTCCTGGTCAAAAAGGGCGGTACTGATGGCCAGAAGGCTGTAGAACCAGCCCCGGGTCTGGTCGATGGCTTCAGAAATAAAATCGGCCGGCATCCGCTCCTCGGTCAGCTCCCGGTTCTCGAAGGGATAATGATACTGGGCAAAAGGCATGGATCCTGAATCGTACCAGCCGTCGATGACCTCGGGCACCCGGGTCATCTCTCCCGAGCATTGCGGGCAGGAGAGATGAACCCGGTCCACCATGGGTTTATGGAGCTCGATATCGTCCGGGCAGTCGGGTGACATGGACTTCATCTCCTCGATGGAACCCACCATATGAAGATGCTCGCAGTCCCCGCAGCGCCAAACCGGCAGGGGGGTCCCCCAGTAGCGTTCGCGGGACAGGCACCAGTCGATGACATTCTCCAGGAAGTTGCCAAAACGGCCCGGCCCGATATGGGAGGGGATCCAGTGAATCTTCGAATTATTCTCCAGGAGGCGGTCCCGGAGCTTGGTCATCTCAATGAACCAGGCCGAGCGGGCGTAATAGATGAGGGGGGTGTCGCAGCGCCAGCAGAAGGGATAGGTATGTTCCGTATCCTCCTCAAAGAGCAGGAGGCCCCAGTCCCGGAGCAGATCGACCAGACCGGGGTCGGCATCCTTGACGAAAACCCCGTAAAAGCCCTCGACCTCCTCAGTCATGGTGCCGTCCTCGGCGACAAACTGAATAACAGGCAGGTCGTTTTTCCGGCCGATCCGAGCGTCGTCCTCACCGAAGGCGGGCGCGATATGAACGATCCCCGTCCCGTCCGTCAGTGTGACATAGGAATCGGCCACGACAAAGAAAGCCTTCTTGCCGGACTTTTCGACGGTGTCGACCGCAAAGGGATAGAGGGGGTAATACTCCCGCCCCACAAGATCACGGCCTTTATAGGTTTCAAGAACCCGGGCCTCCTCGCCGAAAATCTTCTGGTAAAGGGCCTTGGCAATGATGTATTTGGGCTCCCCTTGGGAACCGTCCGGCTGGCGGTCGGTCTGGCAGAGGACATAGTCCTCATCCGGATTGACGCAGAGGGCCAGGTTGGACGGCAGGGTCCAGGGTGTGGTCGTCCAGACGGCAAAATAGGTGTCGGGGTCTTCCTTGGAACGGAGGCGGACATAGACGGACTTCTCCGTGATATCCCGGTACCCCTGGGCCACCTCATGGCTGGACAGCGAGGTACCACATCGGGGGCAGTAAGGGACCACCTTGTGGCCCTGGTAGATCAGGCCCTTGTCCCAGATCTGCCTAAGCGACCACCAGACCGACTCGATGTAATCATTCTCATAGGTTACATAGGGGTGGTCCATGTCAGCCCAAAAACCAATGCGCTCCGACATCTCCTCCCACTCCCCTTTATATTTCCATACCGATTCCTTGCATTCCTGGATAAAGGCCTCGACGCCATAGGCTTCGATCTGCTCCTTGCCGTCCAGACCCAGCCGCTTTTCGACCTCAAGCTCGACCGGCAGGCCGTGGGTGTCCCAGCCGGCCTTGCGGGGAACATAGTAGCCCTTCATGGTCCGGTAGCGGGGAATCAGGTCCTTGATGACCCGGGTCAGGACATGGCCGGCATGCGGCATGCCGTTGGCCGTGGGCGGCCCGTCATAAAAGGAGTAAACGGGCGAACCCTTCCTGTTCTCCATGGATTTATTGAAAATGTCCTCTTCCCGCCAAAAATCCAGAATCTTTTCCTCACGGGGGACAAAATTAAGACCGCTGTCAACTTTTTCGTACATGAATTGCCTTCTCCTTGTCGGTCCAGCTTCAGCCCGACCTTACAAAAGGCCGACGGACAGGTTATTTTGCAGACCAATATCCAAATGATTATAGGATGAGGCCCCTTTGATGTCAATGAAAAGCCCATAGCAGAAGGCTCTATCCCTATTGCCTGATATGCAATTATGGCGGGTTGTTAACCGTCTGTTCACAATTCAGTGATATTTTATGCTTGTGGTATCACAACTACAGAGGAAAACTTGAGGAGGTTTTTATGTTAGAAAAAGCGTTTAAGCTCAAAGAGCACGGCGTAACCGTGAAAGGTGAGCTTGCGGCCGGTTTGACTACCTTTATGACCATGGCTTATATCCTGGCGGTCAACCCCGATATCCTGAGTGTGGCGGGCATGAATCCGGGCGGCGTCCTGATTGCGACGGCACTCTCGTCCGCCCTGGCTTGTGTGGCCATGGCCTTTATGGCCAACCTGCCTTTCGCACTGGCACCCGGCATGGGCCTCAACGCCTACTTTGCCTATACGGTTGTCCTGGGCATGGGCTACTCCTGGCAGTTCGCCCTCTTGGCGGTTTTTGTCGAAGGCATTATCTTTATTCTGCTTTCCCTGACCAATGTCCGCGAAGCCATTTTCGACGCCATCCCCCTGTCCCTGAAACATGCGGTCGGAGCCGGTATCGGCCTCTTCATCGCCTTTATCGGACTCCAGAATTCCGGCCTGGTCCAGGCCAGCCCGGCCACCCTGGTCGATCTGGTCTGCTTCAAGGACGAGATGTCCGGCGTGGGTCTGCTTTCACTTCTGACCCTCGTGGGAGTCATCATCATCGGTGTCCTGGCCTACAGAAAGATCAAGGGATCCATCCTGATCGGCATGTTTGCCGTCTGGATCCTGGGCATTCTCCTGCAGGCGGCGGGACTCTACGTTCCCAATCCGGAAGCGGGGCTCTTCTCGCTTTATCCCTCCTGGGGGATGCCTGACTTTGCAGGCTTCGGATCCATTTTCGGCCAGGCCTTCAGTCCGGCCGCTTTCTCGAATTTCAATATTCCTGACTTCCTGATCATCTTGTTCTCTTTCCTCTTTGTCGACATCTTCGACACCCTGGGCACCCTGATCGGTGTTGCGGACAAGGCCAATATGCTGGATGAAGAAGGAAAGCTGCCCCGGATCAAGGGCGCCCTCCTGGCCGATGCCATCGGCACCACCTTCGGCGCCATCGCCGGAACCTCGACCGTCACCACCTTCGTTGAAAGTGCTGCGGGAGTCGCAGAAGGAGGCCGGACCGGCCTCACCGCCCTGACCACGGGGGTCCTCTTCCTCCTGGCCATTATCCTGTCCCCCATCTTCATCTCGATCCCGGCCTTTGCGACATCCGCCGCTTTAATCTACGTCGGTTTCCTGATGCTGTCCGCCATCCTCAAGGTTGACTTCAATGACATTTCCGAAGCTCTCCCCGCCTATGTTGCCCTCTTCGCCATGCCCTTCTTCTACAGCATCTCGCACGGCATCATGTTCGGGATCATCTTCTACGTCATCATCAACCTCCTGGTTGGCAAGCACAAGAAAATCAGCCCGCTCATGTACGTCCTGGCCTTGGCCTTCATCGCCAAGTTCGCCTTCCTCGGATAGAGCATCCAATCCTTACACATTCAATTGCTCCTCTGTATGAAACGGGGGCTGTTCCGAAAGGAACGGCCCCTTTTCATGTCTTGCGGGAAAGCCCCTTGCTCGTGTAGGCTTTTCCCATGAAAGCATGGATCCTAATTCTTCTCATCGTCCTCGCGGCCGGCGCCCTCTGTCTCTTTTACGGCTTCTTTCTGGAACCCCGCTGGATCAAGGTCAAAAGACGGGTGATTCCCGCTCCGGGAGGAGACTATCAGGGGAAATCCATCCTCTTTTTTTCAGATATCCATGTAGGGAAAAGAACCCGGCAAAAGGATCTGGACCGGCAAGTCCGGAAAATTATGGGGGAGAATGCCGATGCCGTCATCTTCGGCGGCGACCTGGTGGAAGAAGCCACCCCCCTTTGGGATCCGGATTTCCGGCAGATGGTGATTGGAAGCCTGGCCCGCATCAAGGCTCCCCTGGGCCAGTGGGCCATCCTGGGCAACCACGATACGGAGGCTCCCCGTTACCGGGCCTGGGCGGCCGGGGTCCTGGAAAGTGCAGGCTTC
Organism: Clostridiaceae bacterium; assembly: GCA_012841255.1. Lineage (GTDB taxonomy): Bacteria > Bacillota > Clostridia > Saccharofermentanales > DTU023 > UBA4923. The sequence goes on along the minus strand of DUUZ01000060.1, from coordinate 452 downwards.
ACCGTCCTGGAAAATGAGGGGGCAGAAATTGCAGGCCTCCCCGTCTGGGCCTTTGCCGACAGCCATCATGCCAATCCGGTTTTTGACCGGGCAAGCCTTATTACGGCCATGGCTGAAAAAAAAGAAGGGGAAGACCCCTTCACCCTCTACCTGATCCACGAGTCCGACTGGTTTCCCCAGAACATGCCCGCCGAAGGTCCGGGCCTGGTCCTTTGCGGCCATTCCCACCAGGGCCAGGTCACCCTCTTCGGCTTGCCGCTCATCCGGCCGGCCGGAGCCAAGACCTACTGGCGCGGGTCCTGCCGCCTGAACGATCACTTATCCATGATGATCAGCGCAGGGCTGGGCACGGTCCATATCCATGCCCGTTTTTTTGCCCGGCCTGACCTTCTTTTAATCCGCTTTGGTGAAAAAGTCTGACAGCAATTCCCTTTTTTTGAGAATCTGCTCCT
>DUUZ01000059.1 GCA_012841255.1 Clostridiaceae bacterium | reverse complement strand
GAGCACCCCTTTTGCGATCAATTGATGCCGTTTCGGTCCTGACCCTTTTGCATGGCCTCTTCCAGTTCTTCCGCCATCTTCATTTCATAGGAACGTTTTTCGTTCCAATAACGCTCCTTGCGGCCCTGGAGCTTTTGCAGCAAGGCCGTCATGCCGATCAGCGCAGCGGCGACAATCACCAGCCCGACAAAGTAAAGGATCTTGTCCGTCATTGCAATTTCTCCGTCAGAGCTTCCATCTCACCCAGCGAACGTTCAAAGGCATCAAGGGCGCGGACGACGGTCTCTGCCTGCGTCATATCAACCCCGGCCTTTTTCAGGACATCAATGGGCCAGTCCGATGAACCCGAGGCCAGGAAGCCCAGGTAACGGTCCACGGCCGGCTGCCCCTCCGTCAGAATCGCCTGGGCGAAGGCCGTTGCGGCCGCAAAACCCGTAGCGTACTGGAAGACATAGAAGTTATAGTAAAAATGCGGAATCCGGGCCCATTCATTGGCAATATCCGGATCAAAGGTCAGGGCCTCGCCATAATATTTCTTATTCAGCTCCCCGTATTTTTCGCTCAGGAAATCAGCTGTCAAAGCAACACCGGATTCGTCGGCCTGGTGGATCAGGTACTCAAATTCCGCAAATTGAGTCTGACGGAAAACCGTGCCCTTGAAACCGTCCAGGTAATGGTTGACCACCGCTGCCCGCATCTTGTCATCCTCCGCCGTCTTCAAAAGGTAATCCGTGAGGAGGATTTCATTGCAGGTTGAGGCAATCTCAGCCAGGAAAATGGGGTAATCCCCATACTGGAAAGGCTGGTTCTTGCGGGTGAAATAGGAGTGGAGGCTGTGTCCCAATTCATGGGCCAGGGTATAGAGATTATCCAGGGTCCCCTGCCAGCTGATCAGGATGAAAGGATTGGTGCTGTATGATCCGCCCGAATAAGCGCCTGATCTTTTACCGGCATTGACCGCCCAGTCAATCCAGCGTTCGTCAAAGGCCTTCCCCAGAATCCTGACATACTCTTCGCCCAGGGGAGCCAGCGCCTTGAAAAGGATCTCCTTGGCTTCGTCAAAGCTGTAATGGGGATCGATATCCTCGACCAGTGAGACATACATATCATAGGAATGGAGCTCTTCTGCGCCCATCATCTTCTTGCGCAGACGGACATAGCGGTGCAGGAGGGGCAGACGCTCATTGACCGCCTCCAGGAGACTGTCGTAGACAGACTCGGGGATGGCATTCATGAACAGGGCCGCCTGGCGGCCCGAGTCGAATCCCCGGACATTCTTATTGTAGGTATTGACGCGGATAGCATTGGCCAGGGTTGCCGCACAGGTGTTCCGGAACTGGCCGAAAGACTTGTACATGCTGGCGAAGGCTTCCCGCCTGACTCTGGGATCGCGGCTTTCCAGATAGACGCTGTAGTGGGAGTGGGACATCTCAACTTCCTGCCCCTTCTCATTGCGTATGGATTCGAAGGTCATATCGGCATCCGACAGGATTCCGAAAACCTCATCGGGCGCTGAGAAGATCTGGCTGGCCTTGGCCAGGAGCGCTTCCTCCTTGGCCGACAGCTGGTACTTCTTCACCCGCAGGATATTGTCAAAGAAATGACGGTAGTCCGTAAGCTCCGGCTTCTCCCCCATGAAGCGTTCCAGAGTTTCTTGCGGAATGTCCGCAACTTCCGGTTCAAACCAGGCATCTTCACCCATCAGGGCGGCGATCAGGGCACCCAGCCGGCCCTTCATGGCCAGGAAGACGGGATCGGCGGTATCTTCATCACTTCTGTGGAAGGCATAGGTTGCAAGCTTCCAAAGATCGCCCATCAGGGCCTCACGCCCCTTCACAGCCTCGTAGAGTGTATCGGCGGATTCCGTCAGCCGGCCCATATAGCGGGTCCCGCTGTCTTTTTGGGCCGCCAGGTCTTCAAAGGCCTTTTCCCAATCCTCCAGGGCGGGGAAGACGGTCGTCATATCCCAGGTCTGTTCCAGAGGGACTTCCGAACGTTTCACCTGTTTGGCCGGCTCTTTCATTTCTTCTTTATTCAGTTTGAATCTCATGATTCGTCTCCTTCATCCTCTGTTTCTTGATCGTCTTCTTCATTATCTTCGCTGACCAGGGGTTCATCGTCCGGGTCATTGGGAAGTTCCAGCCCGTTCACGGGTTCATGCTCTTCGTCGTCTTCGCTGGATACAACGGACATATCCACAACAACGCCCTCCCGGCTCCGCATCAGGGTGACACCTGAGGTGTTGCGCCCCAGGACCGGGATCTCGCTTGCACGGAAACGGATAATGATACCCAGATCGTTGATCAGGAGGATATCGTCCGCATCGCTTGCCTGAACAACGCCGACAAGCCTGCCGGTCCGCTTGGTGGCCCGGTAGGTGATAAGTCCTTTTCCGGCTCTGTTCTGAACCCGGTACTCTGACAGCCGTGTCCTTTTACCGAAGCCATTCTCTGTAATAACCAGAAGGGGCTCGTCTGTATCTGTTGCAATCATGCCGATGACGGCATCGTCCTTGCCCAGCCTGATTCCCCGGACTCCCATGGTATTCCTGCCCGTCGCCCGGACATCGGACTCGGGGAAGCGGATGGACATCCCCATCCTGGTCACCAGGATGATGTCGTAATTGTCGTTGGACAGGCGGGCATTGACCAGACGGTCTCCTTCCCGCAGGTTCACGGCGATCAGGCCTCTCTTGTGCAGATTGGAATAATCCGCCAGAGCCGTCCGCTTGACCATGCCGCTCTCGGTTGCGATAACCAGGTAGCCGCCCTGGTCGAAGGAATCAATCTGGATCAGGGTCCGGACTTTCTCGTCGGGTTCCAGATGGAGCAGGTTGACAATCGCCATTCCCCGGGCCATCCGCCCGCTTTCCGGAATCTGGTAGCCCTTCAGCCGGTAGCATTTCCCGTAATCTGTAAAGAAGAGGAGCGTCTGATGAGTGGAGGTGATGATCAGGGTGTCGACAAAGTCGTCTTCCCTTGTCTGCATGGCCGTAATGCCGCGGCCGCCCCGGCGCTGGGCACTGTAGACATCAACCGGCATCCGTTTGATGTAGCCCGCCCGGGTCATGGTGATGACCACCTGTTCCTCTTCAATGAGTTCCTCATCGTCGATTTCATATTCTCCGGCCGGAAGGATCTCCGTCCGCCGGTCATCGCCGTAACGCTGAGCGATGGCGGTGAGTTCCTCCTTCATGACCTCATGCATCAGTTCCCGGTCGCCCAGGATCTTGCGGAAGCCGGCAATGCGCTCCGTCAGATCCTGATGTTCAGCGGCCAGTTTGTCACGCTCCAGGCCCGACAGGCGTCCCAGTCTCATGTCGACGACATGCTGGGCCTGTTTCTCAGTGAAACCGAAGCGCTCGCAAAGGAGCCTTTTGGCCTCATCCTCATCGTGAGAGCCCCGGATGATAGAGATCACCTCATCGATGTGATCGATGGCCAATTGGAGGCCTTCCACCAGGTGCAGGCGGGCCTCGGCCCGGTCCAGATCAAAATTGATCCGGCGGGTAATCACGTCCCGCTGATGGGCAATGAAATGTTCCAGGATTTCCCGAAGCTCCAGCTGCTGGGGGACATACTTGCCCTCCTCGGGGACCAGGGCCAGCATGTTGGCGCCGAAGGTATCCTGCAGCTGGGTATGCCGGTAAAGCTGGTTCAGGACGACCATGGGGGTCGCATCCCGCCTAAGCTCCACTACAATCCGGATGGCATCGTGGCGGTCCGACTCGTCGCGGACATCCGATATGCCCTCGATCCGCTTATCCTTGACCAGGTCGGCGATCCGTTCGATCAGCCGGGCCTTGTTGACCATGTAGGGCAAGGACTTGATGATGATCCGGAAGCGGTTGTTGGCTGCCTCCTCGATATCCGCATGGCCGCGGACCACAATACGCCCTCTGCCCCGCCTGTAGGCCGAGCGTGAGCCGGAAAGCCCCATGATCTGCCCGCCTGTCGGGAAGTCGGGGGCCAGAATGAAGTCCATCAGGTCATCGGTGGTCGCATCGGGATTGTCGATCAGGTGG
>DUUZ01000058.1 GCA_012841255.1 Clostridiaceae bacterium | reverse complement strand
TGCTGGATGTCAATCTGGGCATGAACCGGACAGGAGTGCTGTTGGAGGATGCGGGGCTGCTTTACCGGTCGCTTGATCCTCTGGCCGGTCTGGACCTTGGGGGCCTTCACTGCTATGACGGCCATGTCCGGGATCGGGACCGTGAGATCCGCCTGGCCCGGGTGAGCCGGACAAACGATGAAATCCGGCAGCTGAAAGAAGGGCTGGAAGCGGAGGGGATGGACTGCGGCACGGTGATCGCGGGCGGCAGTCCGACCTTTGCCTGTCACGCTGAAACGTCAGATTTTTACCTTTCTCCCGGGACCCTCTTCCTCCACGATTACGGCTATTGGAGGGACTTCCCGGACCTGCCATTCCTTCCGGCCGCCTGCCTTCTGACCCGGGTGGTCAGCCATCCGTTACTGGGCATCTTTACCCTGGATCTGGGCTCCAAGGCCATAGCCTCCGACCCGGAGGGCGTCCGGGGACTGGTTCTGGGTCTGGAAGGCCGGGCAGAGCCCCTCTTCCAAAGCGAAGAACACTGGGTTTTCCGGATGACTGCAGGGGAAGAAGCGAAGCGGCCGGCCATCGGTTCGGTCCAGTATGTCATCCCGACTCATATCTGTCCGACGACGGCCCTATATCCGGCCGTCCTTGCTGTCCGGGAGGGCCGGATCACAGGCAGCTGGCCTGTGACTGCCCGCAACCGGGCCCTGTCTTTTGACCTTGAGGAGGTAGGCTGCAAATGAAGAACTTTATTTTTGAAAACCCGACGCGGATTCTCTTTGGGGAGGGCATGCTGGACCGTTTGCCGGACCAGATTCAAAGCGCGGGGAAACGGATTCTCCTGGTTTATGGCATGGATAGTATCCGCCGGTCCGGCCTTTATGACCGGCTTCTGGCCCTTCTTGAGCAGGCGGGGAAAGAGGTGTTCGAGCTTGCGGGCATTGCACCCAATCCCAGACGTGAACGGGTTGCCCAGGGGATTGAAATATGCCGCAGGGAAAAGATTGACTTCATTCTGGCTGCCGGAGGCGGAAGTGTGATCGACACCGCCAAGGCTGTTGCCGCCGGGAGCCTTTATGCAGGGGACTATTGGCAGGATCTATACCGGGAAGGAAAAAGCATCTCATCCGCCCTGCCCCTGGGTGTCATCCTGACCATGCCGGCCACGGGCAGTGAAATGAACGGCATCACAGTCCTGGTGGATACCGAAAACAAGATCAAGTACAGCTACAACAATGTCCTTTTAAACCCCAGATTCTCCATACTGGAACCCCGGCTGACCATGACCATGCCGAAAGAGCAGGTGATCTACGGGACCATCGATATGATGTCCCATGTCTTTGAGCAGTATTTTTCTCCGCCGGACCACGACAATCTGACCGAGGATCTGGCCGAGGCCATCCTCCGGAATATCCGGGTCAATCTGGACCGGGCTCTGTTGGACCTGAATGATTACCAATCCCGTTCCAACCTCATGTGGTGCGGCACCATGGCCTATAACGGGCTTTTGCGCAACGGCAAGGACGGTGACTTCCAGGCCCACCGCATTGAATATGCCCTGTCCGGCACCTATGACATCCCGCATGGAGCGGGGATGGCCATTGTCCACCCCAATCTGCTTTACCATATCCGAAAGAAGGCGGCCCATAAACTGGCCCGTCTGGCTGTCCGGGTCTTCGATATTCCAGCCCTGGACCGGACGGAAGAGGAGCTGGCCCTGGCGGCTGTCACTGCCATCCGGGATTACTTCACGGCATGCGGTGCCCCGGCCCGGCTGTCGGATCTGGGAATCGGGCCGGAGGGTCTTGAAGAGGTGGCCGGCAAGGTCAATCTGATCCGGACCGGCTATTATCCTCTGGAGTATGAGGATGTTCTGGCCATCCTCAGGATGTCCGTCTGAAGAAGCAGACTGCCTTTCACAACATCCGCTCATCCTGTATAAGCAAGAGGGCCGCCCTGCCGGGTGGCCCTCGCTATTGTGTGCCGGGCATGGCACTTCATATGGGGGTGCAAGTCCCCTGCACGGGTAGGTA
>DUUZ01000057.1 GCA_012841255.1 Clostridiaceae bacterium | reverse complement strand
GGCCGCAGATAGGAAGTGCGATCTCTGCCATGACCTGGCCCTGGTTTACGTAAACCAGTCCTCCCTGAAGCTCCTGGATCCTGTTGACGGCCAGGGCCATATCATAGGAATCGGTTCCCGTTACAGTGACATTGTGGTGGTCATGGCCGACCGAAATCGCAACGGCTCCGGATTTGAGGCCGAAATTCTTGATGAAAGAGCGGCCGATGGAACCGTTCTTGCCGTAGCGCTCCACACAGGCGATGTGAAGGATGTCATTTTCAAGATCCGGCTGGATGACCCCATCCCGGACCGGAAGTTCATACTCCAGAGATTCCGTGAGCAGGGAGATAGGGGATGCCCCGATGACGCGGACCCTGGCCCGCTTCGCTTCCTGGTCAACCCTGATGACCAGATCTTCCGCTTCAATCCGGGGCAGACGGACGGTGTCCAGAAGAAGGCCGCTGTAGCTTGGTGCGGGAAGCTCGCGTGTCAGCCGGCCCTCGTCAACAATCAGCTCACCCCTGGCAACCACCTGTTCGACGGCACACTTCTCCAGCGAAGACAGGAGAACGATATCAGCATTTTTCCCCGGGCTGATGGACCCGCATTCGCGGTCGATCCGAAGAGCCTCCGCCGGGTTCAGGGTCACCATCTGGATGGCCGTCACAGGATCCACGCCCTCTTCCACCGCGATCCTGACCTTGTGATCCAGATGGCCGAAATCCTTGATGTGCAAGGCATCGATGTCGTCCGATACCATGGCGCAGTGGCGGGCATCAGCCTTGTCTTCGGTAATCACCTTGAGGCAAGGCCGAAGGTCTGAGGAGGCGGAACCTTCACGCATCAGGACACGAAGACCGGCCCGGAGTTTCTGGGAGGCCTCCTCCTTATTGGTGCTCTCATGATCGGAATTGACGCCGGTTGAGACATAGGCATCCAGCCTGCCGCCGTACATGGCCGGGGCGTGGCCTTCCGCCGTTTTCTTGAACTCCCGGGAAAGAGCCAGGATCTTGGCGGATTCCGGACTGCCTGCCAGAATGGGCGGGGCCAGGACCTCGGCCAGTCCGATTGCCTCATCCCACTGGATCAGATCCCTCATCATGTCAGCTTTCAGGGTCGAGCCAGTAGTCTGAAGACCATTTTCCTCCATGAAGGCGGGGACGACATAAAAGAGTTTAACCGGTGTCTCCCGGGATTCGTCCAGGACCTCCTTCATCCCCTCCACGCCGGACACGATGGTAATCTCCATCAAGTCTGTCGCAACAGCGGTCGTCCCGTGTTTGACAACCATCTTGGCAAACTCGGTATAGGTCAGCATGCTGCTCTCGACATGGATATGTGCGTCTATAAAACCAGGCGCCAGATATTTCTCCGAAGCGTCAATGACTTTTGTTCCGGGTCCGTAGACCGATTCAGGAAGATCTCCCACTGAAGCAATCCGCTCTCCCGCGATTGCGACATCTGCGGGGTAGATTTCCCCCGTGTGAACGTTTACCAGATTACCGTTCTTGACCACCAGGTCTGCCGCTTCCTCACCCAGGGCGACGGCGATCAGCCTCTTGTCCATCATGATTCACTCTCCTTCCGGATTCATTTGTCCTTGTTCAGGACATCTGCCGATTTACCTGCAAGAAAAACTTTAAATACATATCTTTAATCAATGTAAATATATGCATCAGTTTTAACCAAATGAAACAGATTATCTTGCTTCAATTTAATACTAACACGCTGAAATAAAGGGGTCAATGCAGTGTTTACAGTAATTCCTATGCCAGCACATGGCCGTTCTCCGACAGATCTCTCTGTCATTATTATAGCTATATCTTCTTATTTCTTCAGATCCATGGAAAGATATCAGGATCTTCTTGATTGACCTGCAAAAGACTATTGAAAAAGCTTACAGGAGCTGCTCCGAATTGCAGTATCGGCAGCGGATCACCTGCCCCGCAAGGCCTGAAACAGGGGCACCGCAGCCCCGGCATATGCCTGCAACATATTGAGGTTCTTTTGTCGGCGGGCCTTCGCCCCCCAGGGCACGCCGGAAAATATCCACGGTGTCCTTGACCATGTCCCCGATGACTTCAGCACCGCTTATTGCCGAGGTATTCTCAAATCCTCCTGCTTGTGCAGGGCCGTAGAGCAAGAGTTTGGACAGGGTCTGGATCCATTTCTCAATCTGCTTTTTATGAAAATTATCGAATTGAAAGGTCAGTACACCGGAGTAAAGATGGATTTGCAGTTGCGGGAGGCCGTTCTTGGGGCTCTTGATCATGAAGATCTGCTCCTGGCTGTTGACCCTTTTGATCAGGTCGACAGGATACTTGTCAATGCCCTTGACCTTGCCGAAAACACTCTTATTCACGTAGATCAGATTCCGGCTGGTCAGATAGAGCTCTCCGCCTGACGCGCCTTTCCGTCCCACCTGTTCAACCCTGTCGCTTTGGAGCAGTAATGCCTCGTCGGGCAAAAGTTTAAGATCTGTCATGGCAGTCTCCTGTCGGGTAGGATGCAGCAGCTCCCCTTCGCGTTGTTGTGGCTGCCGCATAGCGGTTGGAAAAATCCAGTATGGCCTGGAGGCTGCGGACGTCCAAGGCCTCCAGTTCCTCCCTCTTCACCTGCCTTTTTGCCAGCTGGCAGAGAAAAGAGCCGGTAAAGGCATCTCCCGCACCGGTCGTATCAAGGGTCCTGACCGGGACGATTTCCGAAAAGACGGACGCTTGTGGGCTATGAACCTCAGCACCGTCTGCCCCCTTAGTATAAAGGACCAGGCGGGGACCCTGACTAAAAAGAAAAGGCAGTGCTTCCTGGATATTTTTGGTGCCTGTGATGAACTCCAGTTCATCGGATGCAATTTTCAAGATATCCGCCAGGGGTAAAAAGCGGCGGATGACACTTCGTAATTCTTCCTTGTCTTCCCACAGGGGAAAACGGAGATTGGGATCGAAACTGATCAGAAGACCCGCTTTCCTGGCTATCTCTATGGCTTTGACATGGGCATCCCTGAAGGGGAAATCCCCAAGGGAGACTGAGCAAAAGTGCAGGCAAAACGCAGCTTCAAAGAGGCTTTCACAGATGGAATCCGGTCCCAGGAGCATGTCTGCACCCGGATTCCTGTAGAAGAGATAATCCCCTTGCCCTTCCGGGTCAGCCGTCACAAAAGCAAGAGATGTCGGGGCTTCGGAGGTCCGGCTGACGGCTGCGGTATCCACACCCAGCATTTTCAGATCCCGGATAATCTGATCACCGAAGAAATCCTGTCCCACCTGGCTGATCAGG
>DUUZ01000007.1 GCA_012841255.1 Clostridiaceae bacterium | reverse complement strand
GAGGTCGCAAGTTCAAGTCTTGTCACTCCGACCAGAAGAGGGATTGTTCCGAAAGGAGCGGTCCCTCTTTTTTCTGCCCGGAGGGAGATGCTCATGTATAATATCGGCATGAAGAGAGAAGACAGCGCCGGGCGTCCCCTGACCCCGGTTATAATTTATACGGACGGGGCCTGCTCGGGCAATCCGGGACCGGGGGGCTGGGCAGCCATCATCCGGGCCATGGATGTTGAAAAGGAAATATCGGGCTTCGATCCCGATACCACCAATAACCGGATGGAACTGACTGCTGCATTGAAGGCCCTGGAGTTCCTCAACCGGCCCTGCAGCGTGGATCTTTACAGTGACAGCGCCTACCTGGTATCGGCCTTCAATGAGCACTGGATTCTGAACTGGAAGAAGCGGGGCTGGAAGAATGCCGCCAAGATGCCGGTTGCCAATCAGGATCTTTGGGAGGCCCTCTGGCAGGAGCACCTGCGCCACGAGGTCCGCTGGCACAAGGTCAAGGGCCATTCGGACAATGAGTACAACAACCGCTGTGATAAAATGGCGGTCGGCGAAATACTCCGGAACACCTAGTGTTTCCGGATTAAGAGGACAAAGGCGTATGAATCAGGAACACGAGAGCAGGCGGGGCGGGCGTCCCCCTTCATTCCTGGCGGGGAGCCGGGCGAAAGACAGGGAAGAGGAGACCATCCCTGTCTTTTCCAAAGCAGCTTGTACCGCCGAACCCCTTTTACATGAAGAAGTCCTGGGGACTGATCCCAAGTTTATCGGCCGGGTCTTTTCTGTCGAGGTCCAGGACGTCCGCCTGCCGGACGGCCGGAGAACCCGCCGGGAGCTGGTCCGCCATCCGGGCGGAGCCTGTGTTGTGGCCCTGGACGACAATGGTGAGATCACCCTGGTGCATCAATACCGGGTGGGGACGGGCAGCCCTCTGCGGGAGATTCCGGCAGGCAAGCTGGAGAGCCCCGAAGATCCGCTGACCTGTGCCCGCCGTGAACTGGCTGAAGAGACAGGCCTTACGGCAGACCGCTGGGAGCTCCTGACCCGTTTTCTGCCCTCACCCGGCTACAGCGATGAGGCCATCTACATCTACCTGGCCCGGGACCTGACCCGGGGGCAGGCCCGGCCGGATGAAGGAGAGTTCATCTCCTGTGAGAAGATCCCCCTCACAATGGCCCTGGAAGAAGTTCTGGACGGTAGGCTGACGGACGGCAAAACCTGCCTGGGCATCCTTCTGGCTGCAGGACGGATCAGGTAGAGACAAGATGAACGAGCTTCCGGCAGCTTCAGGCGGGCGTTTGACCCGGCGTCAGAGAAGGGACATTTTGGGAACCCTTTTCCTGGCGGTCGCGCTCCTTTTGGCCTTTGCCCTTTACGCACCGGCCGCCTGGACCGGCTGGCTGGGCCGGACCCTGTCCACCGTGACCTCCGGCTTATTCGGGACGCTGGCGCTTCTCTTGCCCGTCATCCTCCTTGCCTTTTCCCTCATGTACTTTCTGCAAAGAGAGATGTCCCTTACCGGCAAGCAGGCCGGTGCCCTCTTTTTGATTTTCCTGGCCGCTATTTCTTTGATCGGCCTCTTTTCGCTTCCCTATAAAGACATGGCTCAGGTGATGGGGCCGGTTCCTCAAGGCCGCATGGCCGGTTTTCATGTGATCAGCGAGCTTTGGCGCTTCGGCCGTTTCCCCGAAGCCATCCGGGAGGGCAACCGTCTGAGCGGCGGCCTGGCGGGAGGGCTTTTGGCCCACGGCCTGGAACGGGTGGCCGGACTCACTGGGGCTCTCATCATTCTCTTTGCCTTCCTTGTCACTTTGCTGGTCTTTGCCTTCGGTCTTTCGCCTTCCAAGGTCAGCCAGCTGGCCTCCCGTTTCCGGGAAGACCTGCCGGAGGGGGAGAAGGAAGAAGAAGTCCCCGAACGCCCTTTGCAGGAAGAAGTTTCCCGCGGACTTTGGTCCCGTCTTTTTGGACGGAAAGATGATGCTGAGGAGCAGGAGCCATTCCCTGACGAAGAGCTTCCCTTTGATACCGACGGGACGGAAATTCGAAGGGGTCCTGCCGGCTGGGAGACCCTTCACACCGGGACGGCAAGTTCTCATGAGAGCGACCGGGAACTCCCCGAATTCAAGAAACCGCCTGCGGGCTACCAGGGATCCGGCCGCGAGAGCCGGACCCGCCAACCGCTTTCGGGCACGCCCTATCTCTTTTCGCCGCCCCAGGCCGGAAGCTATCTTCCGGATGAGCCGGCTCCCCCTGCTTTGGACAAGCACGAGCCCTTGATCCGGCCGGCCGCACTGTCCTTCGAGGACCTGGGGCATGAAGAGGCCCAAAAGCCCCCTGAAAAAAGCCCCCGGCCGGTCAAGGTTACCAAACGGGAGCAGATCAGCGTACTGTCGGACTACCGTCCGCCTCCTTTGACTCTCCTGAAGGAAGATCCCGGCATGAAGAAGACGCCCCAGGAGATCCGGGAGATCCGGGAGCTGGGCCGCAAGCTGGAGGAAACCCTGGACAGCTTCGGGGTGGATGCCAAGATCGTCAACTACACAAGCGGGCCGACCATCACCCGTTTTGAACTGTCGCCAGGCCCCGGCATCAAGGTCAGCCGGATTGTCAATCTATCGGACGATATTGCGCTCAGCCTGGCCGCCATGGGGGTCCGCATCGAGGCGCCCATCCCCGGTAAGGCCGCCATCGGGATCGAGATCCCCAACAAGAAGATGCGGCCGGTTCTACTTCGCAGTCTGCTGGACTCCGATGAGTTCAGGCAGGAGAAGGGACCCCTGGTCGCCGCCCTGGGACGGGATGTGGGCGGGGATTCCATCTTCTGTGATATCGCCAGGATGCCCCACCTCTTGATCGCCGGTGCCACGGGTTCGGGTAAGTCGGTCTGCATCAATTCCATCCTGGTCAGCATCCTCTACCGGTCCTCGCCCAAGGAAGTCCGCATGCTCATGATCGACCCCAAGATCGTGGAATTGAATGCCTACAACGGAATTCCCCACCTCCTGCAGCCCGTGGTGACCAACCCCGAGAAGGCTTATGGGGTCCTCAACTATGCAGTCGCCGAGATGGAGCGCCGCTACCGTCTTTTTGCCGACCAGAAGGTCCGGGACATCAACTCTTACAATGAGGCCGTCGAGAAGGCAAAGAATAAGGAGGAGGACCTGGAGCCGCTCCCCCATATCCTGATTGTCATCGACGAACTGGCCGACCTCATGGCCGTGACCCAGCACCAGGTGGAGGCGGCCATCTCCCGTCTCATGGCCAAGGCCCGGGCCGTCGGCATCCATGTCATCATCGCCACCCAGCGGCCCTCGGTCGACGTCATCACGGGGGTCATCAAGGCCAACATCCCCTCCAGAGTGGCCTTTGCCGTGGCCTCCCAGGTGGACTCACGAACCATTATCGACTCGGGCGGGGCGGAAAAACTCCTGGGCCGAGGCGATATGCTCTACTATCCCCTGGGTTCCATCAAGGCCATACGGGGCCAGGGTGCCTTTGTCAGCAATAACGAGGTGGAACGGATCCTCTCCTTTATCAAGAGCTACTACCCGGAAGATTATGATGACCGGGTGGCCGCGGCCATCGATAACCCTGAAGGGCCTGAGAAGGGTGAGGGCGGCCTGGAAGACGGGGAGGATGAACTCCTCATGGAGGGCCTCAGGGTCGTCATTGAAGCCGACTATGCTGCGGTTTCCCTTTTGCAGAGAAAACTTCAGGTCGGCTACCCGCGGGCGGCCCGCCTGGTTGACCGCCTGAGTGAATTGGGCTATGTGGGCCCCTTTGAGGGCAGCAAGCCCCGCAAGGTTCTGATCACCCGTGAACAGTATGAGAACCTGTTTGCAGGAGAGGAAGCCGAAGAAGGGGATGACGGCCTTGTCTAGGCCGGGGTTCCTCATCCGGACGGCTGAGATTGTCTCGGTCGGAACCGAGCTTCTGCTGGGGCAGACCGTGGACACCAACGCGGCCTTCCTGTCGCGCGAGCTGGCTGAACTGGGGATTTCCACCTACCGGCATACGGTGGTGGGGGATAATCCCGAAAGACTTGAAAAGGCCATCAGGGAAGCCCTGGAAGACAACGACCTGGTAATTATGACCGGGGGGCTGGGGCCGACGGACGACGATCTGACGGCTGAAATTGCCGCTTCCATTATGGACGCCCCTTTGGTCAAGGATGCAGCCATCGACCAGGAGCTGAACCGCCGTTATCCGGATAGAGAACGCTACGATTTTTCCCGTTACCCCCTCCTTCCCCAAGACGCCCGGGCCTTCCCCAATGACAATGGAACCGCACCGGGTTCGCTATCCATCTTCTCCTGGAATGGCAGGCAGAAGGCGATCCTCCTTTTACCCGGTCCTCCGGCTGAGATGGAGCCCATGTTCCTCAACCGGGTTAAAGAAAGCCTGGCTGTGTACTGTCCGGACCGTTTCATCCACCGCTATGTCCGCCTCTACGGAATCGGGGAGAGCCGGGCGGAAAGCCTGGTCAGCGATCTTTTAAAGGACCAGACCCGGGTGACCCTGGCCCCCTACGCATCGGCTTCGGAGGTTGTTTTCCGCATCTCCCAGAAGCTGTCAGATCCGCATGAGGATGACCTGACCGAGGCCATGGTCCAGGAACTTATTGGCCGCTTCGGCGACCATGTTTTCGAGGTCGGGGCCAGAAGTCTTGAGGGCGTCCTGGCCGACCTTCTCCGG
>DUUZ01000056.1 GCA_012841255.1 Clostridiaceae bacterium | reverse complement strand
CGGGTGTTCTGGCCCTCCGTGAGAAATACAAGGACCGCATGACATTGCAGCTGGTGGCCTTCCCGCAGGAAGGTATCTTGAAGGATCCCGGCTGCGACAAGCTCATGGACGAAGCCATGGCTATGGGCTGTGATATTGTCGGCGGCATGCCGGCCAATGAGGCCACGCTTGAAGACAGCCTGGCCCATGTCAAATATTGCTTTGACCTGGCGGAAAAATATGACGCCGATGTCGATATGCACGTCGATGAGACAGATGACCCCTTCTACCGGACTCTGGAAATGGTGGCCGATGAGACCATCCGCCGGGGCTGGCAGGGCCGTGTCACGGCCGGTCACACCTGTGCGCTCGCCGCCTATGATGACCACTATGCCGCCTACGTTATTGAGAAGGTGGCCCGTGCCGGCATCCACATGATCACCAACCCTGTCACCAATCTCATGCTCCAGGGCCGCCTGGACAAGCAGCCCATCCGCCGGGGGATCACCCGGGTCAAGGAGCTGCTCGAGTCCGGCGTCAATGTCAGCTTCGGCCAGGATTGTGTCAACGATACCTTCTATCCCCTGGGATCCGCCGATATGCTGCAGGTGGCCAACATCACGGTCCACGCTGCTCAGATGAGCCTGCCGCCCGAGCTGGAAAAAGTCTTTGACATGATCACGGTTGATGCCAACAAGATCATGAACCTGGAAGGCTACGGCCTGGAGGAAGGCAAGACGGCCAACCTGCTTGTGATCGATGCGAAAAACATCCGCGAGGCCATGGCCATGGCTCCCAACCGGCCCTATGTGATCCGGGAGGGACGGATTATTGTCAGAAATGAGCGCACAACAGAATACTGTTAACGCTTCATCTCTTCCCCTTGACTGGCGTATCCGGGTCCCCGCCTGCGGGCAGGGATCCCGGGTGCGCCGGTTTTTTATTTATGCCGGGGCTCCGGGCCTCCTGATTCTGGCGGTTCTCTGGGCATTGGCCCGGACACCCCCCTTCCTCTACTTCACCCTGATCATGACTGCGTTCATCCTCATCCTCTTTGCTCTTGTTTTTGCGGCGCTTCGGAAGGGGGCCTTCGAATGGGAGTACACCCTGGACCATGAAGGGATTCACGCGGCTTTCCTGCCCCTTGAAGACATGACCTGGGCAGACCGCCTGGCACTCGTCTTTTTCCTGCCGGACGGCCTGACGGGGGATCTGCGGCTTTCGTGGAACGAGATTGAATCCGCATCCGCCGGCCCTTCCCCGGGGCTGATCCTGATCCGGACGGAGGAGACTTTGCTGCCGCTTTACTGCCCGGATGAAGACCGGGGGGAGATCCTCATGACGATCGGGGAGCTCCTCTCCTTGCGGGGCATTTGACTGTGCTAAAATAGGAAAAGTATCAAGACTGCGGCTGCCATCGGCAGCTGCTTCCATTCAAGTGAGGAAGTCCTATGAGCATGACGGAAGCGATGCGGTTCGCGCTTGAAACCAGTGTTCTGAAAGAACAGGAAGCCTACGATTTTTATGCGGCGGCTGCCCGTAAAGTTGAAAACAGAGCACTTCGTGAACTCTTTGAGGAACTGGCCGGGGATGAGCTCGGTCACCGCGATTTTCTGATCGCCATGCTGGAAGAACGGTCCAGGGTCGAGACCATCAAACCCCAGAAACACGATTACAAACTGGCCGAAGAAGTGATTGACGTGAAACCGGAGTTGACCGTGGACATGCCTTTCGCAGATGCCATCGCCATGGCCATCAAACGCGAGGAGGAAGCCATGCAGACCTATGATGAGCTGGCTTCTGAAGCGGATGATGATGAGATGCGCACTCTGTTTGTTAATTTGCGCAATATGGAACAATCCCATAAGACGGCCCTCGAGTCCGTCTATATGAATGTCGCTTACGCAGAAGTCTGGTAGGAGGAGCGTCAATGATTCAAATCACTATGGATGGCAAGCAGCTGAGCCTGGAAAAACCGGTCAATCTGCTTGAAGCGGCCAAAAAGGCCGGCATCTATATCCCCAATCTCTGTTATATGGAGGAACTGTCCACCTTTGCCGGCTGCCGCCTGTGCATCGTGGAGATCGAAGGCCGGCCCAAACTGGAGACCGCCTGTTCCACCCTGGCAGCGGACGGCATGGTGGTGCGCACCAATACACCGGAAATCCGGGAGATCAGGAAAGAGCTCCTGGACCTCCTGATCAGCAATCACCCCATGGACTGCCTGACCTGCGAGCAGACCGGAATCTGCACTTTGCAGACCCTCTGCTATGAATACGGTGTCAAGGCTCCTTCATACAAGAGGCCGGAGCAGGTTTTCACCATCGATGCGGCCAACCCCATCATGATCCGCGACCAGGCCAAGTGCATCAAGTGCGGCAAGTGTGTCCGGGTCTGCCGGG
>DUUZ01000055.1 GCA_012841255.1 Clostridiaceae bacterium | reverse complement strand
AAGCTGGACGGCGGCAAGAAGAGGATCCACGAACTGGGCGGTCTTTTGGCAGGTACGGAACTGCAGCTCGAAGTTGAGCTATCGGAAGGAGCCTCTGAAAGCGGTTCCTTTGAGGCCCGGCTGGCCCGGCTGGATACCGGCGTCCTGGAAAGCCTGTCCAGGGAAGCCCAGGCGGCCGCCCTGTCCGGCTTCTCCATGCGGGATGGCCGGATTGAGGGCCGCACTGCTTCCGAAGAGGAGCGGGTCCTTTTCCTTTCAGTTCCTTCGGATCCGGGCTGGACGGCCTACATTGACGGGGAAGAAGCGGAGATCCAGCTCTTGGATCAGGCCCTCATGGCCCTTCGGATTCCGGCTGGTGAGCACCAGATCCTCATGACTTTCTATCCGCCGGGCCTGAATGACGGCCTTTTGATCTCCGGCATTGCTCTTTTGATCCTCGGTCTTTTTGCAGGCCTGGGACTCCTCCTCAATAGAAGGAAACCCGAAGCTGTTCACGAAGATGAAATTGAGGTTGAAGAAGAGGAGGAGGGGGATCCCGGGTTAACAGCAGGACTTATGGAAGAAGAAAATGTTCTCACCGGATGACCCTTCATGACCTTCATGATATGATGACTCCATCTCCCGGGTCCTGCACCCGGAAATCTGGAAGAACAAAGGAGTTTGTCCATGAAGGAAGTCAAGTTCTATTATTGTGAAATCTGCGGCAATCTCAGCTACCTTCTGAATGAAGGCGGCGGTGAGATGGTCTGCTGCAACCAGCCCATGACATTACTGCAAGCAGGTGTCACAGACGCTGCGACGGAAAAGCACGTCCCCTTCGTCACCCGCAAAGACGGCATGATCGAGGTTGTGGTCGGGGAAGTCGAGCATCCCATGGTGGCGTCCCACTACATCACCTGGATCGCCTGCGTCCAGGGCGAGTGTGTCAAGTTCGTCCATCTGCATCCGGAAGAAGCCCCCAGGGCTGAATTCTGCGTCAAAGAGGGTCCGGTTGCGGTCTATGAATTCTGCAATCTCCACGGTCTTTGGATGGCGGAAGCCTAAGCAAGGACAGACTTTGTCCAGTGAAGCGGGCGTCAGGGACGTCCGCTTTTTGCTTGTTGCAAGAGATGGTCCAGGTCTTGCCTCTCCTTGAAGGTCAGTTCCCGGTAAGTCCCCTCGGCAAGTGACCCCAGCGTGATGTGCATGATGCGGACCCGGACCAGATCAGTCACCTGGTAGCCCAGGGCTTCGCACATGCGGCGGATCTGCCGGTTCATCCCCTGGCAAAGGACGATATGAAAGCTTCGTTCCCCCGACCGCCAGGCCCTGGCGGGGAGGGTGGTCCGCCCCCCGATCCGGACGCCTTTTTCCATTTGTGAAAGAAAGGCATCCGTCAATGGTCGGTCCACCGTGACTTGGTATTCCTTCTCGTTTTTATTGGAACTGTGCATGATCTGGTGAGCCAGGCTGCCGTCATCGGTCAGAAGGATGAGGCCCCGGGAATCCCGGTCCAGGCGGCCGACGGTGAAGATCCGCCGGGGATAGTTGATGAAGTCGATGATGTTGTCCCGCCTGCCGGGGTCGCTGGTGCTGGTGATGCCGGGGGGCTTGTTGAAGGCGATGATCACCCGGTCCTCCCGGGGGCGGATTTCTTTGCCGTCCACGGTCACCCGGTCATCGGAGCCTACAGTCATGCCGGCCTGGGCCGGCCGGCCGTTGACCTGGACACGGCCATTGGCAATCAGTTCATCTGCCTTTCTCCGGCTGGTCACGCCCGAGGCTGCGATATAGCGGTTAATTCTCACGATGGGTCTCCGGCCTCTGAGCGGCATAGGGGATGGTCAGGCGGAAGGAAGCCCCCTCCCCCTGAACACTTTTGACGGTCAGCTGATAGCCCAGCTGACGGGAGATCTCCCGGGCGATGGAAAGCCCCAGGCCCGTCCCCGGCTCCTGGTGGGCCTTGTCGGCCTTGTAGAAGCGGTCAAAGACATGGTCGATATCCGAGGGGTCAATCCCGCTTCCCGTGTCTTCCACGGTCACCGAGGCCCCGTTGTAGCCCCGGGCTGTCCGGATGGTGATCCGGCCGCCCTCAGGGGTGAATTTCAGGGCATTGTCGACCAGAATGACCAGGATCTGCTCGATCCGGTCGAAGTTGCCGAAGACGGGCGGAAGTCCTTCCTCGGGTTTGTCGATTTCCAGTGTCAGTCCGTGGTCCTCAATGACAGCTGAGAAATTATTGACCAGTTCCCGGACCACGGCATCCAGGTCGACCGCTTCCTGTTCGACCGGTGTGGTGCCGGCCTGGATGCGGGACAGCTCCAGCATGTCGTTGATCAGGCGGGAAAGCCTGAGCGTCTCCCGCAGTAAAATTTCGTGGTAGCGCTGCTGATCCTCGGGAGAGGTCACCATACCCTCGGTCAGAGGCTCCAGGAGGCCCCTCATGGCCGTCAGAGGCGACCGGAGTTCATGGGATACGTTGGCCACGTACTCGCGCCTGGTCTGCTCCAGACGCTCTTTTTGGGTGATGTCCCGGAAGAGTCCGACGGAGCCTGTGACCTCCATCTCCTCGTTGGTCAGGGGAGTGATAACGATCTCAATCTGGCGGTGATCCTTGGCGATGACGCAGGTGACGTTATGGTTCTCCACCATGGCTTCCCGGAAGAACTGGTCGATCCGGCTGTCAATCAGGAAGGAGACGGGATCCAGGGTATCGGCAAATTCCGGGTCCAGGCCGAAGACAGAGTAGATCCGGTCATTGTATTGGGTGATGCGGCCCTCCCGGTCGACCGCCACCACGCCCTCGCCGATGCCGTCGATGATCTGCTTCAGGTGAGTGGTCCGGTCGGAGAGCTGGCGGAAGGATTCGGAAAGAGCCAGGGCCATCTTGTTGATGGTCCGGGCCAGATCCCCGATCTCCCCCTCCTGGGACTCGTCGGCCCGCCGGGAGAAGTCACCTTCGCTCATGGCCATGGTGACGCTGCGGATCTGTTCGATGGGCCGGACGATGCGGAAAGCGGCAATGATAACAGGGATGGCCATGATGACGAGGACAATCAGGGAGGAGGTGAGGAGGGCGAAATTCAGGCTCTGGATCCCGGCTCCCATCTCCTTCATGGGCTGGACGAAGACGGTCGACCCCTTGATCTGGGGCTCTCCGATGGGAACGGTCAGGATCAGGAAGCGGTCGCCGGCAACCGGCAGGTTGATGTGGCTCAGGCGGTGAGGATCCCCGCTCTCCAAAAGGAGGGCATGCTCCTTGCGTACAATGGCTGTCAGGTCCCCGTCAAGGGCGTTCAAGGGGTCGGGGAGGGGGGTATGGTAGAGGATCCTGTCCTCGGCGTCCACGATATAGATCCAGCTTCCGAAAAGGTCATAGGAGTGTTCGATCAGGTCGATGCAAAAGGAGAGACCCTCCCCCTCAAAGACCGTCTCCGAGATAATCCGGGCCCGGGGCAGAAGTTCCCTGGCCTTGATCCGGTTGAAGACGGGATTGGCCACAAAGCTGTAGAAGATGGCGGTCAGGACCGTCCACATCATGAGGGCAACAACGAGAAGCAGGAAAATCCGGCTGACAAGAAATCTGTTTCTCATGGGAGTCAGGCGAGGGTCTCAAACTTGTAGCCCACGCCGTAGACGGTGATGAGGCCGTATTTGGGGTTGTCGCTGTCGATCTTCTGCCGGATCCGCTTGATGTGGGTGTCCACGGTCCGTGTATCCCCGTAGTAGTCGTAGCCCCAGACCTTGGACAGGATCTGTTCCCGGTCCATGACCTGGCCGGCGTGGGAGGCCAGCAGGTAGAGGATCTCGACTTCCTTGGGGGTGAAGGCCACGATCTGGTCCTTGACCTTGACCTGGTAATTATCCAGATTGATCTCCAGTCCCTCAAAGCGGAGGATGGAGGGCTTCTGGCCTGACTCCGTGTCTGATATCCGGCGGAAGAGGGCCTTGATGCGGGCGATAACCTCGCGGGGGCTGAAGGGCTTGACGATGTAGTCGTCGGCACCCAGCTCCAGGCCCAGGACCCGGTCGATTTCCTCGCCCTTGGCCGTCAGCATGATGATGGGGACATTGCTGGTCTTGCGGATGGTCCGGCAGACGTCCGTCCCGGACATCTTGGGCATCATGAGGTCCAGGATGATCAGGTCGGGCTTGTCCCGCAGGGCTTTCTCCAAAGCCTCTT
>DUUZ01000054.1 GCA_012841255.1 Clostridiaceae bacterium | reverse complement strand
CGGAATCCTTCTTGTCCGCCGCCTCCTTCCAGGAGACGACCCGGGTTCTGACCGATGCAGCCGTCAAGGGCAAGATCGACACCCTGGAAGGCCTGAAGGAAAACGTGATCATCGGGAAGCTGATCCCTGCAGGGACCGGCCTCCAGCGCTACCGCAATATCAGCGCGGTCCCGGTGGTTCCCGCCAATATGGCCACACTGAATGCCACCGCCGACGAGCGGATTGCACGGACGGTCTACGAGAAGCGCGCCCTGGACCTGGGCTTCACCCAGGACAATCAGGAAGAGTATGAGGTATTCATGCGGGGCAAGGGACTTGACCCGGATGTTTTCCGCGACCGCTGCACCTTCGATCTGGAGATGCGGGGGGAGGACGAAGAGGGGGAAGACAACCCGCTTCTTGACCTCTTTGATTTTCCTGAAGACGACGAATAAGTATCGTCAAAATTCCTGAAAA
Organism: Clostridiaceae bacterium; assembly: GCA_012841255.1. Taxonomy (GTDB): domain Bacteria; phylum Bacillota; class Clostridia; order Saccharofermentanales; family DTU023; genus UBA4923. Next base: position 4,504 of record DUUZ01000054.1, on the reverse strand, counting down.
TTTAACAGAAAACCCCGGCACTTCCGGGGTTTTTTGATTGACGGCAGAAGCCTGAGGCCTTATAATGAAAGTCAAAGATAGTATAAGTCAAAGGATGTGGATATGAGCAGTCTGACAGACATGATTGAGGAGGCTATTCTCGGTCTCATCGAGGAAGCGGATGGTTTTTGCGAGATTTCCCGCAATGCTTTCGCGGCCCAGCTTCAGGTTGCGCCCTCGCAGGTCACCTATGCCATTTCGACCCGCTTCGGGCACCGGCACGGCTACCTGGTGGAGAGCCGCAGGGGCGGGGCCGGCTATATCCGGATCCGCCGGATTCCCTATTCCGAGGATTCCGACTATATCATGCACCTGGTCCGTTCGGTGTCCGACCGGCTGAGCCAGCACGATGCCCATGTCCTGATTGAACAGCTGATGAATATGGAGCTTCTGAGCCGGGAGATGAGCCTTCTCATGAAGGCCTCTCTTTCGGATGCCAGCCTCCAAAGGGTTGAGATCCGCAGCCGGGACGGCGTCCGGTCGGATTTATTCCGCCACCTGCTTACTTTGGCCGCTGCCCTGACGGAGGAAGACTTATGATCTGTCAGCAGTGCGGACAAAGAGAGGCAAGCCTGGAGTGGACCCGCCAGGTCAGCGGCAAGAAAGTGTCAAGTCCGATCTGTGTCGATTGCGCCTCGGCTTTGGGTCTGTACCCGGGGACTCTTCCCGGCCCCGGCATCTTCGGCTATCCGGTGACCGGAAGAACAAGTAAACCAAGGACCCTGGTCTGTCCTGCTTGCGGGGAAAGCGAAGCGGAGCTCCGGGACAAGGGGCTTTTGGGCTGCAGCGTCTGCTATGAGAGCTTTGCCGAGCTTCTGGTCCCGGTCTTCAGCCGGACGCAGGGGCGGACCCGTCATCTGGAAGAAGAAAAGGAGCTGCCCCAAACCGATCCGGCCGCAGAACTCAGGGAGTCTCTGCGGCAGGCTGTCGCAGACGAGGCCTATGAGCAAGCCGCCCGCCTGAGGGATCGGATCCGTGATCTGGAAAAGCCGGTGACAGACGATAAAGAAAAGGAATTGGAAGAGGAATAGAGTATGGCCTGGTATCTGGAAGAAGGACCTGAAGCGGACGTTGTGGTATCGACGCGTGTCCGCCTGGCCAGAAACTTGGCCAATACTCCATTCCCCTGGCGCCTTTCAACCGGGGAGCTGGAATATGTCCGGGAGAAGATTGAATCGGCATTCGGCCAACTTTGCATAGAGGAGGATGGCAAGCCCCTGATTGTGGATCTTGAGCAACTGGGTTCCATTGAGAGCCTGGCTCTGGCTGAGAAACGGATTATCAGCAGGACCATGCTGGGAGACCGGCGGGGGAAGGCACTTCTGCTCTATCCCGATGAGAAGGCCGGTCTCCTTGTCAACGAGGAAGATCATCTGCGGATTTTTGCCGTAAGCCCCGGCCTGGCTCTGGAGGATGCTGCGGAAAGGGCACTTGCCTGCGCTGCCTCGCTCGGGTCTCTTTTGCCCTTTGCCAAAAGTGAACGCCTGGGTTATCTGACAGCCTGCCCGACCAACACCGGAACAGGCATGCGGGCCTCGGTCATGATGCATGTGCCCGGCTTGATCCGCCTGGGGGTCATCGGCAAACTGTCGGACAAACTGGCCAAGTCCGGTTATGCGCTCCGGGGTGCCGGCGGTGAGGGGACCAGCATGGAGGCCGACCTGATTCAGCTGTCCAACCAGATTACCCTGGGGATCAGCGAAGCGGACATTTTGAAAGAACTGAACCGTCTGGTCGCTGATGTTGCAAATGAAGAACGCAAGGCCAGGAGGATTCTCTACGCCAGAGACGAAAAGGCACTGGAGGATGAGATCGGAAGGGCTCGTGGCCAGCTGATGTTCGCAGGCCTCATGACATCCGGGGAGGCTTTGGGGCTTTTGTCCCTCCTGCGGCTGGGACGGGAGCTTGACCTTCCGCAGATGCCGGACTACGCCCTGATCCAGCAGCTTATGACCGGGGTCGGCGAGGGGGCTATCCAGCAGGAGGCCGGCCGGCCCATGGAGGCACGGGAACGGGATGAAATGCGGGCGGCCATGCTGAACAGGCGGCTGCTTGAATTGCCATATAAATAGATTAAGAACATTGGGGGAAGATACCATGATGATTAGATTTTCAAGACGATCCGGGGAAGCTCTGGGCTCCGCCTGGATCACCGCCCGGTCATTTGATACGGGTTATATCGGGACCGAGCACCTGCTGGCGGGGATTGCCGCCGAGCGGGACGGTCTGGCAAGCGGGCTTCTGGCCCAGGCCGGGTTGGATGCCAAGGCGGTAAACCGTCATCTGTCCGTGCTCAACCGCAAGGAAGCTGCGGATATTCCGGGGGGGGAGGCCGACAAAATTGACGGCAACCAGATTATCGGCATGATGACACCCCGCACCCGCCTGGTCATTAACCTGGCTGCCCGGGAAGCGGAGACAAGGACTCAAAGCGGTGTCATTGAGCCGGAGCACCTGCTGATGGGAATCCTGCGGGAGGGTGACAGTGTTGCCGTCCGGATCCTGGAGGAAGCCGGCATTTCGCCGCGTTCCTTCTACAGCATGCTGTCGGATGCCGCCCAGGGCGGCCAGGAGACAGAGGCAGGCAGGCCCCGGGAGACAGCGACACAAAAAACGGGAAAGGGCTCAGAGGAGTCCAAGACTCCCAACCTGGATAAATTCAGCCGGGATCTGACGAAAATTGCCTCGGAAGACCGCTTCGATCCTATTATCGGGCGGGAGGAGGAAATCCGCCGCATTGAGCAGATCCTCTGCCGCAGAACCAAGAACAACCCCGTCCTGATCGGTGAACCGGGTGTGGGAAAAACAGCGATTACGGAAGGCCTGGCCCAGAAGATCATCGCCGATGATGTCCCGGATATCCTGCGGGGCAAACGTCTGGTATCCCTTGATCTGGGCGGCATGCTGGCCGGCTCCAAATACCGGGGCGAGTTTGAGGAACGCCTGAAGAAGGGCATTGACGAGGCGGTGGAAGCCGGCGATGTCATCCTCTTTATTGATGAACTCCATACCATCATCGGTGCCGGAGCTTCAGAGGGGGCCATGGATGCCTCCAATATCCTGAAACCCATGCTGGCCCGGGGTGAGGTTCAGGTCATCGGGGCGACGACCCTGGACGAATACAGGAAGCACATCGAAAAAGATGCTGCCTTGGAGCGCCGCTTCCAGCCTGTCATGGTCGACGAGCCTGCGGAGGAGGATGCCGTTGAAATTCTTTTCGGACTCCGTCCCCACTATGAATGCCATCACCGGGTCCGGATCTCCGACGAGGCGGTGGAGGCAGCCGTGCAGCTGTCCACCCGCTACATCACGGACCGCTTCCTGCCGGACAAGGCCATCGACCTGATCGATGAGGCTTCGTCCAGGCTCCGGATCAACCGGGAGGGGGATTCGGATGACAGAAGGAAACTCCGTGAGGAGTTGGAAGCCCTGGTTGCTCAAAAGGAAGAGGCTGTGAAAAACGAGGAGTTTGAAAAGGCAGCCGACCTGAAGACGCAGGAGGATGCACTGGCAGAAAGGCTGTCAGAACTGGATAATTGCAGTCTGGAAAGCAATCGCGAGGACTGGCCGGTGCTGACCGCCGACATGATCGCAGATATTGTATCCAGCTGGACCAGCATTCCCGTCAGAAGTCTGACCGAAGATGACAGCGAACGGCTGCGCCGTCTGGAAGATGAACTCCGCAAGCGGGTCCTGGGCCAGGATGAGGCGGTGACCGCAGTGGCCAAGGCCATCCGGCGGGGCCGGCTGGGCCTCAAGGATCCGCAAAGGCCGACGGGTTCCTTTATATTCCTGGGAACGACCGGGGTCGGCAAGACGGAACTTGCCAAGGCCTTGGCCGAGACCATGTTCGGTAACGAAAATGCCCTGATCCGCATCGATATGTCGGAGTACATGGAGAAGTTCGATGTCTCCAAACTGATCGGAGCGCCGCCGGGTTACATCGGCTATGACGAGGGCGGTCAGCTGACTGAAAAGGTCAGACGCCGTCCCTACTCGGTCGTGCTTTTCGACGAGATTGAAAAGGCGCATCCCGATGTCCTGAACGCCATGCTGCAGATCCTGGAGGACGGACGGCTGACGGACGGGCAGGGCCGGACAGTCAACTTCAAAAATACCATCATCATCATGACTTCGAATCTGGGAGCCCGGATGCTGGTCGGGTCCGAAGGCCGGAGGATCGGCTTCAAGTTTGATCATGATGAGGGAGAGGATGCGGACAAGCGGGAAGAGGATATCTATGGCGGCAAATCCTATGCAGAAGCCAGGGAACTGGTCATGGCTGAACTTCACCGGACCTTCTCACCTGAGTTTGTCAACCGGGTGGATGAGCTGATCTTCTTCAGGATGCTTGACCGGCCCACCATGCGCAAGATTGTGGACATCATGCTCAACACCCTGTCCGCCCGGATTGCCGATATCGGCCTCATGACCGATGTGACCGACCGGGCCAAGGACTGGCTGG
>DUUZ01000053.1 GCA_012841255.1 Clostridiaceae bacterium | reverse complement strand
TGCCGGCAAAAAAAGCGGCGATGGCGGAGACGGCCATGACCAGAATCCAAAGCGAGGAGGTGAAGGCCGGCCCCCGGGCCCAGGCTCGGAGAAGGGCCAGCAGGGAGGCGGTTTCCCCTCCTCCTTCGGCTTTTATGAAACTGAAGACAAAGACCCCGATGATAAAGGGCGGGATCAGGAGGGCGGACAGGACGGTCTGGGTGAAAAAAGCCGGAGTCCGAAAGAGCAGGGCCAGATCTTTGGAGAGGATGGCCCGGTAGGCACTGCGGGGAGCCAGGCTCCTGTTCTGTTCTGCCCGGCTGAGGAGCGGAGCCTTTTTCCCGCCGCTTTTCATCCCCATGACACCGGGAAGGTAAAGTTTCCCAGCCAGGGCAAAGAGCAGGCCCAGGGCAATCAGGTTGACGGCCAGCGAGGCCAGTCCGTAAAGGAGGCCCATGAAGGAACCGCTCTCCTGCAGCATGGCGGCGCCGAAGAATGAAGAGGGAAGGTATCTGACCAGGCCGGACAAGCCGCCTCCGCTGGCCAGGGAGGCACCGGGGACCCCGTCGCCCGACTGCATCATATTGACGCTCAGGGAAATGCCCAGGGCGGCAACAATAACAATGACCGAGGTGATCATCTGGAAGCGGTCCTTGTCCCGGGCGAAGCGGGTGTAGCGCATGAGGATAAGGACCAGGATGACCAGGAGGGCAAAGGGGGCCAGGGTCACCAGCAAGAGGAAGGGGAGACTGAGAAGATAGAAGCCCAAGGGCCGCCCGGTCATTATCCCGTGGGCGATCAGGCCCGGAAAGAAAAAGGCGGCGGGCAGGAGGAGGACATTCAGATAGGCCTGGCTCAGTTTCCCGGCAATAATAACGGACGGCTTGAGCGGCAGGACCAGCAGGGTCTCGATGCTGCTTTCATGGAAGAGAAGGGGGATGACCTGCAGGATGCCGAAGACCAGAACCATCATGGGGGCGGCGGCCGCCAGCATGGTGATGAAGCCGTCCGGGCTGCCGGCCTGGATCAGGCCCTTGGTGAGCCCTACAGCGTAGATGACGGAATAAAAAGCCAAGACCAGAAGAATGAAGACATAGAGCAGGACGGACTGGACCCTTGACAGGGTCTTCTTCTTTTTCTTCCTCCGCCCGCCCAGATTCTGGCCCAGGCTGCCCATCATCTCCCGGAGCAGGGGTTTCATGAGAATCAAATAATGTTTCATGGCTCTGCCCCTACCAGCCCGAGGTATCGGGGGCCTGGGGGCCGGATTCCTCCACCAGGCGCAGGAAGAGAGATTCCAGGGAGGCATCCTCTGCATAGCGTTCTTTCAGTTCTGCCATGGTCCCGACAAAGAGCAGCTTACCGTTGTCGATAACGCTCAGCCGGTCGCAGATCTTCTCGGCCACTTCCAGGACGTGGGTGGAAAAGAGAACGGTCTTGCCCGCATCGGCATGCTCCCGCATCAGCTGTTTCAGCTGGAAGGAGGAGGCGGGATCCAGGCCGGTCATGGGTTCATCCAGCAGCCAGTTGTCGGGGTCATGGAGGAGGGCGCCGGTCAGGATCAGTTTTTGCTGCATGCCGTGGGAATAGGTCTTGACCATCTGGTTCAGGGCATCGTGGATGCCGAACTGCCGGGTCAGGCTTTCTGTCCGTTCCTCCCTTTCAGCTTTCCCGACTCCGTAAATATCTGCGATGAAGCGGAGGTACTCGATCCCCCGCAGGCGGGTGAAGGTGTCCGGGTTGTCGGGCACGAAAGAAAAGCGTCTCTTGGCCTCCAGAGGGTCCTTCTGTATGTCATGGCCGTCGATGGAGATGGATCCCGCATCCAGGGACAAAAGACCCGTGATCATCTTCAGAGTCGTGGTCTTCCCGGCGCCGTTGGGTCCCAGGAAGCCGAAGATCTCACCGTTATGGACGGTCAGGGACAGGTCGTCAACGGCCATTTTTTCACCGTCATAACTCTTTGTAACATGGGTCAGCTCAATCATAGGTCTTCCTTCTCCGCTTCGGATTAGCCGGTCAAAAGACCGCCTCGCAAGCCCTTTCAGTATAGAAAAGAGCCCTGCCCATTTCAATCGGGATTTGGTTGACAAGGCCCCTCTCCTTTGACATAATGGCTTGGCCGGCTGAAATTCAGCCTCTTGCGGCCATGGCGGAACTGGCATACGCGCACGTTTGAGGGGCGTGTGGGAGACCGTACGAGTTCGAATCTCGTTGGCCGCACCAAGATGACGGGCCCCCTTCGGGATCGATCGGGGGAGGTCCGTTTTTTCATGCTCGCTTCAT
>DUUZ01000052.1 GCA_012841255.1 Clostridiaceae bacterium | reverse complement strand
TGCCGGCAAAAAAAGCGGCGATGGCGGAGACGGCCATGACCAGAATCCAAAGCGAGGAGGTGAAGGCCGGCCCCCGGGCCCAGGCTCGGAGAAGGGCCAGCAGGGAGGCGGTTTCCCCTCCTCCTTCTGATTCTGGCAGCGGCAGGCCTGATGACCCGCCTGGTCATCAGGCGGGCACACCGGCTCATGCTTGAGCTTGACGTATAATAAACGTTCTCCAAGGAGGTGGATATGGAACCCTTGAAAGGCAATCTTATTTTCGGACAGTCCGGGGGCCCGACCTCGGTCATCAACTCCAGCGCGGCCGGGGTCTTCCTGGAAGCCCTGGAGCACCCGGACATCATCCCCCGGGTCTTCGGCATGCGGCACGGCATCGAGGGCGTCCTCAAAGACGAACTCTATGACATAGGGCAGGAAGACAAGAAGGAACTGGAACTCCTGCTGGGCACCCCTTCGTCGGCCCTGGGCACCTGCCGCTACAAGCTGGCCGACCCCGATGAAGACGACCGGGATTACCAGAGGATCCTGGAGATCCTGAAAAAGTACGATATCCGCTACTTCTTCTACAATGGCGGCAATGACTCCATGGACACCTGCCTCAAGGTGTCCCGCTTCCTGAAAAAAGAGAATTACGACTGCCGGGTCATCGGCATCCCCAAAACGGTGGACAATGATCTGGAGGGGACCGACCACTGCCCCGGCTTCGGGTCGGCCGCCCGCTATATTGCCACCTCCATCGCCGAGGTCTGGCAGGATACCCACTCCTACAACCAGCCCATGGCGGTGGTCTTCGAGTGCATGGGCCGCCATGCCGGCTGGATGGCCGGAGCCTCGGCCCTGGCCGGTCTCATCGGCTGCGGCCCCGACCTCATCTACCTGCCGGAGATCCCCTTCGACCGGGAGCAGATGATCCGGGATGCCAAAAAGGTTCTGGAAAAAAAGAATGTCGTACTCATCAGCGTTTCAGAGGGCATTATGACCGCCGACGGCCGCCTGGTGGCAGAAGAACTCTCCGCCCGGGAAACCGACGCCTTCGGCCACAAGCAGCTGGGCGGGACCGCCGTCCTCCTGGCCGACCTTCTGGGTGAATCCCTGGGACTCAAGGTCCGCGGCATCGAGTTCTCCCTCCTGCAACGGGCTGGCGCCCACCTGGCTTCCGGCACCGATATTGAGGAAGCCTTTGCGGCCGGCCGGGAGGGCGTCCGGACCGCCATGGCAGGAACCAGCGGAGTCATGATGGGCTTTGCCCGGCCAGAAGAGGGTCCCTACCGGACAGAAATCATCCAGGTCCCCCTGGCCAAGGTGGCCAACCTGGAAAAACAGGTTCCCAGGGATTGGATCAATGCGGAAGGGAACGGCGTCACAAAAGAATTTATCGATTACTGCCTGCCCCTGATCCAGGGCCAAGCCTGCCAGAAACAGGAAGAGGGGCTTCCCCGCTTCGCCCGCCTGAAAAAAGTCCTGGTCCGGGACTGAACCCCAAAAGATAAAACCCTCCGGTCCGTCCGGACCGGAGGGTTTTATGTGCTCTTTTTCAAGATCAGCTTAAATCTCTGCAACTTTTTTCCCGTCCAGGAGGATGTATCCCCTGCCCTCCAAACGGCCGGCCGCAATGACCGCCTCATCCGGTCCCCCGATGACCCGGCCGAAGGCATCCTTGCCTTCTTTCTTGAAACGGCGGAAGACCAGGGCATCCCCCTGGATGTCCAGGATCTCAAAGAAACCGGTCTGCAGGACCGGGTTCTCCTTCTTCAATCGCATGAGTCCGGTCATCTTCCGGGTCAGCTCTTTGTCCCCGCCTTTTTCCAGATCCTGCCAGGGAAAAGTCCTCCGGTTGAAGGGATCGCCATAGCCCTCCATGCCGATTTCGTCACCGTAGTAGACGGCTGTAGCGCCGGGGAAGGCCAGCTGGAAAAGGGAGGCTGAAAGGACCAGCCGCTCACCTCTTGCTCGCTCCTCGCAGCTGAGCCGCATACCGGCCTGCAGGGCACGTCCGCCGGGGCTCTTGGGACCGGCAAGCTCCGTAATAATCCGGGCCGTGTCGTGGCTTCCCAGAAGGTTCATCTGGGCATAGAGAGCCTCTTTGGGGGTCACTTCCAGAATCCGCTCCAAAGCTCGGGCAAAGCCTTCCCCATCGGTCTCCCCCTTCAGGAAGGCCAGGACCGCCTTTTGGAAGGTATAGCCCATGACGGTGTCATGGGTTCTGCCGAACAGGAAATCCCGGTAGCGGCCGTAGCTGATCTTGGCGGTCGGATCCTCCCAGATCTCCCCCGTGATCAGGGCCTGAGGGTTTTCTTCCTTGACCCGAGCCCGAAGCCCCCGTAAAAAGGAATCCGGGATCTCATCGGAGACATCCAAACGGAAGCCCGACGCACCAGCCCGGAGCCAACAGGCCAGCACCCCGTCCGGGCCCAGGATGAAGTCCCGGTAGGACAGGTCATCCTCGTGGACATTGGGCAGGGAGGGGAAGTCCCACCAGCATTCATAGGCGATGAGGGGGGCGGCTGTCTCTTCATCGTCCAGACAAAGGAGAAGATTATCCTGACGGGGATCATCCCCCTCCTCCCGGTAGGTGTGGATTTTCATGTCGCCCTCGAAGCGGTACCAGGAGGTGTAGTCCGACGGTGTTCCGTCCCGGACCTCCTGCCAGGCCCCGATGGAGGGGTAGCGGTCGTAGCGGTTGAAATAGATGCTGTCGGCTCCGGTATGGCTGAAGACCCCGTCCAGGATGACATGGATACCCAGATCCGCTGCTTCTTCAAAAAGCCGGATCAGATCTTCATTGGTTCCCAAAAGAGGATCGACGGACAGGTAATTACCGGTGTCGTAGCGGTGGTTGGACTTGGCCTCGAAAACGGGGTTGAGATAGAGGACGGTCACCCCCATGGAGGAGAGATAGGGAAGTTTCTCACGGATGCCGGACAGGCTGCCTCCGAAAAAGTCACAGGCCTCATAACCGTCCGGCGCCTTGCCCGCAAAATCCACTTCTTCGTCCCAGGACGGGTGCCAGATCCGCTCAGGCCGGTCCATGAGAGCCAGGGCACGGGCTTCATCAAAGTCCTCTCCCCTCTTGAAGCGGTCAGGGAAGATCTGGTACTGGACGGCCCCCTTCATCCAGTCGGGGGTGGAAAAATCCGGGGTATGGACCGTGATCTGAAAGCCGGGGATGGCTTCCGTCCCGTCTGTTTTGAATTGGGGGCTGGTCAGAAGCGTCCGGCATTCAAGCCCTGATTTTTCAGGATCAGGAAAGCCCCAGCGGTAACGGCCGTCGGTCAGGCGGACCTCGAACCAGTAAAAGAAAAGGCCGGCCTCCCCGTCCATGCGGACGCTGGTTTCATAGTCCCGGCCCTCCCCTCCCAGGGGAGTCATCCGCTGGTAGCTCTCCTTGAAGCTTTCCAGACCGTAGACGTAAAAAAGGCGGACCGATTCCACCGATTCATGTTCTTCTTCCAGGCGGACCCGGATGGTGACAGGGCTCTTGGCCGCAACCGGCCCGACCGGTTCTTTGAAACGCGGGGACCGGACATGGTGAAGGATTTTAAGCAAGGCTACCTCAATTCTTGCAGGATGCTGCCGTAAAGGGTTTCATAGCTTTCAGCCGACCGGGACCAGGAATAGTCTCCCGACATGGCAAGACGGACCATCTTGTCCCAGGTGCCGGGTTCTTCCCGGTAGAGATTGACGGCGTCCTTGACCGTGAAAAGCAGTTCATGGGCGTTGATGTTCTGGAAACCGAAGCCGGTTCCGGTCTTTTCGTAGCGGTTGTAGGCCTCCACCGTATCGGCCAGACCTCCGGTCTGGCGAACAATGGGCAGGGTGCCGTAGCGCATGGAGATCATCTGGGACAGGCCGCAGGGTTCAAAAAGCGAGGGCATGACAAAGAGGTCGGCCCCGGCATAGATCCTGCGGGACAGATGCCGGTCGTAGCGGATCAGCGCCCGCATGCGGTCGGGATGCCTCTTCTCCGCGTCCTGCAGGCGTTTCTCGTAGGCGGGATCCCCCGTCCCCAAAAGGACAAACTGCAGATCCTCGGCCAGGAGTTCATCGATGACGTGAAGCAGCAGGTCGATGCCCTTTTGTTGGTCCAGGCGGGTGACCATGGCCAGAAGCGG
>DUUZ01000051.1 GCA_012841255.1 Clostridiaceae bacterium | reverse complement strand
CCTTGGCTGAAAAGACGAAATTGCGGCCTTCGACGGCCTTGGCAATTTCACGGGCCTGGGACAGGCGTCCCTCCGCTTCCTTTTCCTTGGACTGGCGGCGCATCTCGACAATATTGAGATTGTCCTTGTTGACTTCGACGGCCAGTTTGCGTTTAAACAGGAAATTGCGGGCATAGCCCGGTTTGACGTCGATCACGTCCCCGGCCTGGCCTAATCCCTTGACGCCTTCAAGCAGCAAAACTTTCATTCCAGATCTCCCCTCACATAAGGTGTAAATGCTATTTTAGCATATCGGAAGGACCGTCCCGGCCCCTGACCGATGCCTATGACAAGGCCTCCCTGCCCGGGGCAGGGAGGCCTTGACCTTCAACGGAATAAGATGGAAAACTTACTCGGGTTTGTAGGGCAGAAGGGCAACCTGCCTGGAGCGCAGGATGGCCGTGGTCAGGGCACGCTGGTGACGTGCACAGGTCCCGGTCATGCGGCGGGGAAGAATCTTGAAGTTCTCCGCCATGTAGCGCTGCAGTGTGTTGACATCCTTGTAGTCGATGACATCGACATGATCGGCACAAAAGACACAATACTTTTTCCTGCCGTAGCGCTTTTGTCCCTGGTAGCTTCCGCGTCTTCTATTGTCAGCCATATTATCTACTCCTTCGCAATATCAAGTGATTAAAAGTCAAACGGCAAAGAGGTGTCGTCATCATCGGGGGCCGCGAGGAAATCGTCCCCGCCGCTGTCCACCGGTGTGGATGCGACATAGCCGCCCTGGTCGTGATCCGTACTGGTCTGCCGCTCGCCCTTGCGGGATTCGCAGAACTCGACCTCATCGACAATGACCTCGGTCGTGTAACGGCGCTGGCCGGACTGGTCCTCCCAGCTTCTGGGCTGGATGGTGCCGGTGACCAGGATCCTGTCTCCCTTGCCAAAATAGCGGTTGATAAATTCAGCCTGCTGGCGCCAGGCGACACAGGGAATGAAATCTGCCTGGTTCTGGTAGTTGCCGTCGGCCCCGCGTGTCCGCCGGTCGCAGGCAACAGTGAAATTGCAAACGGAGATGCCGCTTTGCGTGGTCCGGATTTCCGGTTCCCGCGCCAGACGGCCCATCAGGATTGCTTTGTTCATGCTTCGGTCCTTTCTTCAGGCTCCGTCGCTTCAGCAGCTTCCTCTGCAGGAGCCTCTTCCTCGGCAGCCGGTGCTTCTTCAGCAACAGGTGCCTCTTCCTGGACAGGCTCTTCTTCTTTCTCAGCTACCAGGGCTTCGGCGGCTTCTTCCGCTTCCCGCTCAAGGGCAGCTTCGTCGTCAAGCGACCGGCGCGACACCGGCATGAAGGAACCTTCCTGGACAACGATCAGGTATCGGAGAACATCGTCGGAAATGCGCAAGAGGCGCTCAATTTCCTTGGGGGCATCAGGCTCTGCATTGAAATGGACAATGACGTAATAGCCTTCGCGCAGATCCTGGATCTCATAGGCCAGCTTGCGGCGGCCCCATTCGGTGATCCCGGCGATTTCGGCAGACGCTTCGACGATGGAATGGACACGGGCCATCTGGGACTTCAGTTCATCCGCAGCAAGCGTGCCATTCAGGACATAAAGTAATTCATATTTTTTAGCCATGGGTAGTGTTCAACCCTCCTCCCGGACTATTGGCTCTGCCAATCTGGCAGAGCGAGGACTTCTCTGGTCTGTTATAAACAGACGACAGACAATGTAGCATGACAGCCCCCCAGCGTCAAGCACGTCTGCTGTCCTTACCGTGACCTTCGTTATACCTTGTCTCTACACTAGGGCAGAAAACTCTTCTTTATTTTGACTCCGTCAAAATAAGACGGTCATAAATTTCATGGACCAGACTCCCCAGCTGATCGCGGACCCGCCTGTAAGCGTGAAGGGGCTGGCCGTAAGGATCCCGGATGTCGCCCTGTCCGGTCAGATCTGCGGCGGACAGGATTTTGCCCTTTGCACCGGGAACATTCTGAAGGAGAAAATCCCGCTGCAGTCCGGTCATGGTCACAACCAAATCAGCCTCCCGGACCATCCTGGCCCGGAATTGCCGGGACTTGCGGCTGCCCGGATCAATGCCCCACTCCTCCAGGGCAAGAAGCGCATTCTCCGCCATGGTCTGGCCGGCGATGACGCCGATCCCGGCCGACTCTGCCCAAAAGCCCAGTTCCCTGTAGCGGTCATTGAAGATGGCTTCGGCCATGGGGCTTCTGCAGGTATTGCCCTCACAGATGAAAAGGACCCTGCGGACCAGGGCCGGCATGCGGGAGGCCTTGGTCAGCCGGTCCATGTAGGCGGCCGATTCAGGGCCAAAGAAGCCCTCGGCCAGGATCAGGGAAGGGCCTTCTTCATCCAGGGTCCGGAGCCCGTCAAAAAGATGGCTCCCTGCCCGGTCCAGGTTGCGGCCGCCTTCGTAGGTGTAGGCCGGCGGAAGCGGGACATTCTTCTTGCCTTCGGACAAGCGGGCCCTGATCTCATCCCAGCTCTCTTCACTCAGGAAAAGTGCAGGGCTGCCTTCCATAACTTCCAGGACCCGGAGAAAAGCTTCAGCGATCTCTTCATCTTCCTGGGGCAGGACAATCCGGACTTCTGCCCGGGGAGCATAATGCCGGTATTTCATGCCGGGGGATGCAGGACGGCTTTCTTCGTCCCCCCGGGGCTCTTCTTCCCAGCGGATCACCCGGATACCCGTCTTCTCCTCGATATCCGCAGCGGTCACCCGGCCGGGGCGCAGAATTCTGGGCGGGTCGGACAGCAGATCCAGAACCGTGGATTCCAGACCGACCTCGGAAGGCCCCCCGTCAATGACATAGGGGATGCGGCCGGCAAAATCGTCCAGGACATGCCGGGCCCGGGTCGGACTGGGTCGGCCGGACAGGTTGGCCGAAGGGGCCACAATGGGAACCCCCGAAGCCAGAAGCAGCGCACGTGCCGCAGGCTGAGCCGGGAAACGGACGGCCACTGTTTCCAGCCCCCCCGTCACCAGGGGGGAAAGTCCCGGATGCCGGGGCATGACAAAGGTCAGAGGGCCGGGAGAAAAAGCCTGGTAGAGGGCCTGAAAAACAGGCGGAATGTCAGAGACGACCCCTTCCAGGTCGTCTGCGGACAAAAGATGGACAATAAGGGGGTTGTCGGCCGGCCGGCCCTTGAGCCGAAAAATATCCAGGACGGCCTCGGGCAGGAGGGCCGATGCCCCCAGTCCGTACACCGTCTCGGTCGGAAAGGCCACAACTGCTCCCTCCCGGAGAGCCCGGCCCGCCTCCAGGAGATCCCGGTCATCCCCGGGCGGTTTGACAAATATGACCTTGGTTTTCATAAGCTTGCCTCCGTCAGCTGTTTTGGAAGGCCGCCTCATGCTCGGCCACCTGCAGGGCATCCACGATTTCATCGATTTCGCCGGCCAGAATCCGCTCCAGTTTATAGAGGGTCAGGCCGATCCGGTGATCGGTAACCCGGGACTGGGGGAAGTTGTAGGTCCGGATGCGCTCGCTGCGGTCACCGGTTCCCACCTGGCTCTTGCGTTCGCTGGCAATGGCGTCTGCCTGTTCCTGTTCTGCCCGGTCCCTCAAAATGGCGCGCAGATGGGCCATGGCTTTATCTTTATTCTTATGCTGGGAACGCTGGTCCTGGCAGGTCACCACCACGCCTGACGGCAGATGGGTGATCCGGATGGCCGAGCTTGTCTTGTTGACGTGCTGGCCGCCCGCTCCCGAGGCCCGGTAGGTATCAATCTGCAGGTCTTTGGGGTCGATTTCGAAATCCACTTCATCGGCTTCGGGCAGAACCGCAACCGTCACAGCCGACGTGTGGATCCGGCCGCCGGCTTCCGTGACCGGCACCCGCTGGACCCGGTGGGCCCCGCTCTCATATTTCAGGCGGCTGTAAGCCCCCCGCCCCTCGATCATGAAGACGATTTCCTTGAAGCCCCCGATTTCCGTTTCATTCATGTCCACGATCTCGGTCTGCCAGCCCCGGGTTTCCGCATAGGCTGAATACATGCGGAAGAGATCGGCCGCAAAAAGTGCCGCCTCATCCCCGCCCGTGCCGGCCCGGATTTCCACGATGACATTTCGTTCATCGTTCTCATCCTTGGGCTCGATAGCCGTCCGGATGGCTGTTTCCAGGGCTTCCTCCCGCTCTTCCAGCTCCGCAATCTCCTCCCGGGCCAGCTCCTTCAGTTCACTGTCATCTGCGTCCCGCAAGAGTTCCCGGGTCTCCACCAGGGCATCCATGACCTGCCGCATATCCCGGATCAGCTGAACCAGGGGCTGCAGCTCGGCATGCTCCTTGACCAGCCGGATATAGGCCTTCTGGTCCCGCATCAGGCCGGTGTCGGCCAGAAGTTCGGTCAGTTCATCGTAGCGGGTCTCGCTTGATGTCAGTTTTGTATATTGATCGATATCCATGGTCTGAACTCCATCTCTCTTATCGTTATTCTACAGCAGGCCCGGTCAAAACAAGGACGCGTTCGTGCCCGGCAAAATCCCGGATTGTCTTTTTGTGGGACCAGGCTTCCTTTATAAACAGTTCAATAATATCCGCTGCCTGGCCGGCTCCCGCTTCCAAAACAAGGAAGCCTCCGGGTGAGAGCCGGGATCCGCCCTCCCGGGCCAGCCGCCGATAAAAATCCAGGCCGTCCTTTCCCCCATCGAGAGCCATTCCGGGCTCGTAGACCGCCACTTCCGGCATCAGGCCGGTGATTTCATGACGGGCAATATATGGAGGATTTGACGTCATGATGTCATAGACGTCATGACTATCCGGCCAAATGTCCGCCTCCAGGATCCGGACAGGCGTCAAAGGCAGGAGGGCCAGGGCATTTTGCCGGGCCAGCTCCACGGCCCAGGGCGAAAGGTCGGCCAGGGTCAGCTCAAAGGGGATTCCGGCCTTTGCCAGTCTTTTTCCCAGGCTGATCCCGATGGCCCCGGTCCCTGTAAAGCTGTCCAGGATGCGGAGGGTCTCCCCTTTTGAGGCCGCAAGTTCCAGGGCTCTTCTTTCAGCCTCCTCCACCAGGAACTCCGTCTCAGGACGGGGGCTCAGAACCTTGTCCGAAACCTGGAAATCCAGGCCGTCAAAGGAGGTCCGTCCCCGGATCTGGTCCATGGGCACATGGCGGAGCCGGCGCTGCAGGGCTTCCTCCAACTCCTGTAAGGCCTCTTCACCCAGGAGCCTGTCCGCATCCGCCAGCTGGCGGACAGGGCCCATGCCTGTGACAGCCTCCAGGAGTTCTCTGGCCTCACGGCGGGGCTCGTCAAAACCGGCAGCCGAGAACATCCGGGCTGCCTGGTCAATAAAGGCAAGGATATTTAAGGGGCTACCAGTTGTCATCGTCCGGATTATCCGGGATGACCGCTTTCATCGCCTCGATGGCCACTTCCAAGATGGGGTCATCCGGCTCAGCGGTCGTCAGCCGCTGCAGGGCAAGGCCTGGTTTGGAGAGGGCCCGGGTCAGGGAATTGTCCCGGGAACCGGCGAAGCGGATCAATTCATAGGAAATACCCGCAACCAGGGGGAGGAGGGCCAGCCTGATCAGGATATTGATCCAGAGGCTGTAACGGCCGACCAGGGAAAAGGTCAGAATGGAAATCAGCATGACCAAAAAGAGAAAAGAGGTTCCGCACCTGGGATGCAGCCTGCTTTGGACCCGGACATTGTCCAGGGTCAGGGGCAGGCCGGCCTCATAGCAGGCGATGGTCTTGTGTTCCGACCCGTGGTACATCCAGACCCGGGCGATTTCCGAAGACCGGGAGGTCAGCCACAGGTAGAGCAGGAAAAGGAGGATGCGGACCAGGCCTTCCAAGAGCGAAAGGACCAGGACAGCGCTGCCCCTTTGTTCCCCCAGGCCGTAGCCCGACAGTCTCCTGATCAGGTCGGTCAGGGCGCTGGGCAAAAGGATGAACATGCCGATGGACAGCCCCAGCGAAAGGGCTACGGTCAGGCCGGTCATCAAATTGGGATGGCGTTCGGCAAAGCGGTCGAAGCGGCCGGGTTTCGTTTCCTCTGTCTCTTCTTCGGCCATGGCCACGTCGGCGGAGAACATGAGGGCTTCAATCCCGGTTTTCATCTGGGTGACCAGGCGGACCGCCCCCCGCAGAAAAGGGACGTTGAAAGAGCTGGACCGGACACTGCGGTCCTTGACCTCCAGGCGGATTTCTCCGTCGGGCTGGCGGACTGCAACAGCCTGCTTATCCGGTCCCAGCATCAAAAGACCCTCAATGAGGGCCTGTCCGCCGATGCTGGTCCTTTTGCAGGATTGTTCCTCGCTCTTTTTTGTCATGCCGGATGCGCCTAGCCGCCTGATGGCGGGTAAAAAAGAGGAGCTGCTGGTGAGCTCCTCCCGTACGGTTTACTGTTGCTGCCCCATGCGCTTGCGGAACTTGTCCACGCGCCCGCCTGTATCAACAAGTTTTTGACGACCTGTGTAGAAAGGATGGCATTTGGAGCATATATCAACGCTCAGCTGCTCAACGACCGCGCCTGTTTCGAAGGTTTCGCCGCAGGCACAGCGGACGATACTTTTTCCGTATTTAGGATGGATTCCGTCTTTCATTTGCATTCACCTCTCATGGTAACCGCGCGAGCAGCACACAGCCCTCGTATGCGATCCCAGAAATTATGGGCCTTTTGAGCCACCTGAAAATATTACATCGCCTGCCGGGCGCTGTCAAGCCACTTATCTTTTTGTCACCTGTGCCATGGGAACGGATTTGCCCTGGTCAAAATCGATATAAAAAGGAGTTTCCTCCACGCGGATGTCCGACGTAAAGAGTTCTTCCGAGTCCAGGACCCGGAAAGGATCAAGCCCGATTTCCAAGCGGAGCCCTCCGGCTCCCGGCGTATAGAAACGGTGATGGGGATGCCCTTTTTCAAAGAGCCGTTCTGACAGGTGCAGGATGACACCCCCGTGAAAGACCAGGCCCAGCGGAAAATTTTCGGGATTCTCAAGGGCCGTTTTCTCAAGGCGGTGGAGGATCCGGTCCAGTCTCAGAGAGAAGTCCTCAAAGGATTCACCGCCGGGCGGGGTTGTCCGGCCGTAGGCGGCGACGAAGTCCCGGTAGTCGGGGTCCCGGTCCATGAGTTCCAGATGCGTATGGCCGTCCCAGTCACCGAACTCGCGTTCAACAAGGTCGGGCCAGATTTCCCTGTCCATGCCCGGGAAATAAAGCTCGGCCGTTCTTTTGGCCCGGATCAGCGGCGAAACCCACAGGGATTCAAGCTCCGGTGCCTCTCCTCTTCCTTCTCTTTGCTGGATCAGGATCCGGCTTTCAGGCAGGATGTCATAGTCCAGGACTGCGCCCTGGTATTCACGACGGAGGTTCTGGTAAGTGAGGCCGTGGCGGATTAAATAGACTGTATAACGTTCAGGAGTCATGCTGCTCCCCCTTCCAATGAAAGAGGATAGCACAAACGGCGCATCCGACCGGATGCGCCGTTACATTTACAAGCTTGCCTAGTCTTCCAGGAAGTAAGAAGCCAGATTGGCATCCGCATCATGGCGACCCACCAGAAGCTCACCTTCGGAGCAGCTCAAAAGAGCCGTGACGCCGGGACCGTGTCCCGACAGAATGCAGTTGGAGTGGACGACGACGCCCAGGGTCCGGGCCCCCTTCTTATACTGACGGCCGTAGCGGTTGTCGCAGTCGATCAGGAGAACGATGTCCCCGAAACGGAGATTCTCCAGCCCGTGTTCTTTCAGGGCTTCCAGGTCGCCGGTCATAATATCGTAGTCGCCGGTATAGGCGGATGCCGCCCCGATCCCCGAACCCATGAGATAGGGAGGGACCTCGGCCACACAGGGGACAACCAGCTTGCCGTCCTTTTCCTCCGGAGCCAGTTTGTCCAGGAGTTCAGGCGACAGGTTGAGGCAGGCGATGCCGGGGTAATCCGTAAGCTCCAACCCCAATCCCTTGGAGCGGATCAGGACCTGATCGCCGATCTTCATCTTGTCCAGGGTCTCGGGCGGGAAATAGCACATGGTGTGTTCAATGCCGCCGTGCTTGCCGGTGACAAAGCCCTCATCCCCCTTGGCATCCCCGTCCACGATGATGGCCCGGTTGCCCACACAGGCATTGTGCATGACGCCCTGGTTCTCGCTGGTATCCTCGTTTCTGAGACTGACCCCAGGCTCGACGTGGTCACCGGCCAGCCGCATGCAGCAGTCACCGATCCGGTAATTGTAAACGATGCCGCCGACACCGGGCAGGACCCGGGGAATCCCGGTATTGTCGACCCGGTAGCCGCCCCGCGAGGTGGGGGCATGCACCTTGGCCTGAACGGACATTTCCACTAGATGTTCTTTGTTGGTTTTCATAGGTGTTCCTCACTCATTGTTGATCTTCTGTTTCAAGGTTACCACAGGCCAAAGGGCCTCACGGGAAGAGAAAGCCTTTCCAGGAGTCCGGGTCCAAACCCGTGCCTTCCATGAAATCCCGGACTCCCCCGGCCCATTCCAACACCTGGTCCCGGTAATCTTCCAGGAAGCCCCCGGCGGCCTCCAGGAGCGCCTGTGCCTTTCCCCGGAGCCGGATCCATGCGGCCGTCATCCGGATAGAGGAGCGGATCTGAGCCCCGGTTTCCAGGAGCGCATCACGGGCCGCCTGAAAATCCGGCAGGAGGGTCTGAAGCCCGAATTCTGCCTTTTCTATAACCTTTCGAAAATCCATGAACTCTTCCGGTAATGCCTCTGTTTCCATAGGCCCGGACGGCTCCGTGGAAGCACAGGCTGATACCGACAGCAAAAGAACCGGAAGGAGAAGAAGGCTGATCGCCTTCAGCAAGATGCCTTTACAGTTCCACATCGATTTCAAGGAGGACCGGTGCATGATCCTGACGGGGGCCTGAATCAATCATGTCGGATCTTTGGACCTGGTCCGCCAGCCGGTCACTGACCAGCCAGTAGTCAATCCTCCAGCCGGAATTGTTGATCTTGCTGGTCCGGGCCCTTTGGGCCCACCAGGTGTAGACGCCT
>DUUZ01000050.1 GCA_012841255.1 Clostridiaceae bacterium | reverse complement strand
CGGATACCTTCATCCGGATCGGCACAGCGGGTAAACTGTCGGCTCCTGCCCATGAGGCCGGGGTCAACGGGGTGATCTGTACCGGCTCCGTCCGGGATGAGGGGACGACGGGCCAGTATATCCCTTACGAGTATCCTGCCATGGCCGACCGCCACATTGTGGACGCGCTGGCCAAGGCAGCCAAGGCCAGGGGGTATCATTTCCTGGAGGGCATCGTTCACTCCAAGGATGCCTTTTACGGTCAGATCGATCCGGAGGGGTTGCCCAACGGAGAAATGTTGAAAATGCGTTGGGACATGTGGAAGAAATCCAGGGTCCTGGCGTCTGAAATGGAAACAGCAGCGCTCTTTGTCATTTCTTCCATTCGTGACTGCCGGGCCGGGGCTATCTTATCTTTTCAGAGCATGAGACAGTCCATGGAGGTGGCCTTGGATGCACTCAAGGATATCATCGAAAGAGACAAGCAGGACTGATAAGGGAGACCGGGGGAGATTCTATGGCAGAAGTCAGATTTGAAAACGTATCAAAGCACTTCGGGTCGGTCAAGGTTATTGAGAAATTGAATCTGACGATTGCGGACGGCAAATTTACGGTTCTGGTGGGACCTTCCGGCTGTGGGAAGACAACCCTCTTGCGCATGATAGCCGGAATCGGGCCAGCCAGCAGCGGTAAGGTCCTGCTGGACGGAGAAGACATCACGGACGTCCCGCCCGGTAAACGAAGCGTTTCCATGGTCTTCCAAAACTATGCCATCTATCCGACCATGACGGTTCGCGAGAATATCGAATTTGGCTTGAAGAATAACCGGGTCCCCAAAGCGGAGAGGAACAGGCGGATTGAGGCGGTCTCCGTGACTGTCGGACTGGACGGCCTGCTGGCGCGGAAGCCTAATCAGCTTTCGGGGGGGCAAAGGCAGCGCGTCGCTTTGGCACGGGCCATGGTCAAGGAACCCAAGGTCTTCCTCATGGATGAACCGCTTTCTAACCTGGACGCCAAACTTCGGACAGCCATGCGCTCCGAATTGATCCAGCTTCATAAACAGTTGGAAACCACCTTTGTCTACGTTACCCATGACCAAGTGGAAGCTATGGCTATGGCGGATGTGATTGTCCTTATGCATGATGGGGAAATCATGCAGGAGGATTCACCTGAAAAACTTTACCATGATCCTGACAATGTCTTTGCCGCACAATTTATCGGAACCCCTACCATGAATATCCTGCCGGTCCATGACCAGGCCTATCTCCTGGGTTACCGCCCAGAAAATGTGACACTCAGCCCGGACAAACCGGATGACTATGCCTACCTGCGTTATGGCCGGATCCTTACCCGGGAGATGCTGGGGGCAGAAACCATTTACAAGGTGGACCTTGGCCAGGAAACGATTATGGTCAAGTCATCCGATTCGCAGGTCAAGATCGGGGATGACACGTGGGTCTCCGTGGCAGAAGACTCCCTCCTGCTCTTTGACAAAGAAAATTCCGAAAGAGTTCGTCGGGGCGACAACCCCCATTATGAATCCATTCTGGCAGCGGTCAGATCTTGACTTTGCGAAAGGGGATGCAGATGAAACTGAAACTTCGCAAGCGCAGAACCAAGGCTGAGAAAGCTGCTTTCCAGCCGGAATACAGCGGATTGAGCCGCCAAAATCGCCTTTATCCCTATCTGATGACCGGCCCCGCAATCGGCTTTCTCCTTGTTTTTGTGTTCTACCCTATGGCCAACATGGTTCGGCTCAGTTTCTATGACTATAACCTTGTTTCAAAGGCCAAACCGATCGGCTTCGAAAATTACCGGACCCTTTTTTTTGTCAGGGACGATTTTCGCAAGGCACTGGGGAACACCGCGATCTATACTATCGGTGTTGTCTTCTTTTTGATCCTCTTTGCTGTTTTGCTGGCCCTCTGGCTGGACCCGGACAGTTTTATGAACCGCCTCCTCCAGAAGGCCATGTTCACGCCCCACCTGGTCGCCATGCTGTCGGTAGCCTATATTTGGTCCTGGTTGTTCGATGTGGAGGCGGGCCTGCTCAACGCAGCCATCCAGTTTGTCAGGCTGTCGCCCCTCCGATGGTTGAATGACGCGACTTTGGCCATCTGGTGTATCGTACTTGTTTCTGTATGGAAGAGTCTGGGCTACTATCTGATTATCGTTTTATCCTCCTTGAGGGCTATTCCAAGCGAAATCTTTGAGGCAGCAGATCTGGATAAT
>DUUZ01000049.1 GCA_012841255.1 Clostridiaceae bacterium | reverse complement strand
GGACCGGCCCTGCGGCCGGGGCCAGCGCTACCAGGCCTCTCCGGTCGGCCGCTGGTCTGAACAAAGAGGAATCCCTGCCTTGAAACCCCGAAACAGCCGGGCCCCGGAACTGGCGGAGGCTCTGGAAGAGTTGGCACCCGAATATCTGGTGACGGCTTCATTCGGCCAGATTCTGCCTGCCCGCGTCCTGCAGATTCCGCGCCTGGGCTGCCTCAATGTCCACGCCTCCCTCTTGCCCCGCTACCGGGGGGCATCTCCCATCCAGTCGGCCATCCTGGCCGGGGACAAGGAGACGGGCATTTCGATCATGCTGATGGATCAAGGGCTGGATACAGGACCGGTCCTGGTCCGGGAAAGCCTGGTCATCCCGGAGGACATCAATGCCAGCCAGCTGAGCCTGGAACTGGCCCATCTGGGCGGCCGGCTCCTTGGTCGTATCATCCCTTCCTTCCTGGCTGGGGAACTGACCCCCCAGCCCCAGGATCCGGAACTGGCCACCATCACCCGCCTCCTGCAAAAAAGCGACGGGGAAATTGATTTCTCCCTGCCTGCCCGGGATGTCCACAACCATATCCGGGCCATGAATGACTGGCCGGGTGCTTTTGCCTTTCTCAACCAGAGGCGTTACAAGGTGATCAAAGCCCGGGTCTATGAGGGACCGCCCCTCCTCGGCGAAGCGGGGAAGCTTCACGTGACCGGCCGGCGGATGATCGTGTCCTGCGGGGAGGGGGCCCTGGAGCTTCTTGAAATCCAGCCCCAGTCGGGTACGGCCATGAGCTGTTCCATCTGTTCCCACAATTTTACCGACGGTTCCGTCTTTGATCCCTGCTCCCGCCTGGATCCCGAACTTGACGGGTAAGCCGGCAGGAGGACTGCATGTCTTATTACATTATCTTTTTCCTTGGCCTGGGCCTCAGCCTTTTAGCCCAGATCCTGGTTCAGGCGAGTTTCAGCCGCTACAGCAAGAAGGCGGCCCGGTCCGGCTATACAGGTTTTACGACGGCCCGCAGACTCCTGGATGAGAAGGGACTGTCCGCCGTACGGGTGGAGCGGGTGGCCGGCCATCTGACCGACCACTTCAGCCCCCGGGAAAATATCATGAGACTGTCGGATTCGACCTACGGCTCGGCCTCCATCGCCGCCATCGGCGTGGCGGCCCATGAAACGGGTCACGCCGTCCAGCACAAGGAAAACTTCCTGCCCAACAAGATCCGTTCGGCCCTCCTTTTGCCGGCCAACCTGGGCTCTCAGGCAGGCCCTCTTCTGGCAATTTTCGGCCTCATGATGCAGTCGTCTATGGGAGACATGCTCCTCCAGATCGGTATCATCCTCTTTGGGGCTTCCGTCCTCTTTTTTCTGGTGACCCTGCCGGTGGAATTCGATGCCAGCCGCCGGGCTCTGGCCATGATCCGGGAGACGGGGGTCCTGACTGCAGAGGAGCTGAAGGGGGCCCGAAGCGTTCTTCGTGCTGCAGCCCTGACCTATGTCGCATCCGCCCTCACGGCGGTCCTTTATCTTCTCCGCTATATCGGGCTGGCCAACAGCCGCAGGCGCAGATAAGCCCATGGCAAACCGAAAACCCGCAAAAAGAAAGGCGGACCAGGCCCGCCTGGCCGCTGTCCGTGTCCTTTACCAGGTTCTGGAGGAGGAGGCCTTCTCCAATGAAAGCGCCGCCTACCACCTGGCCGATCCCGATCTGGATGCCCGGGACCGGGCCTTTGCCTCGGCCCTCATTTTCGGAACTTTAGGCCGTTTACCCGC
>DUUZ01000048.1 GCA_012841255.1 Clostridiaceae bacterium | reverse complement strand
ATGATACCATCCGAATAGGTCACATGATGGTGTGTTTCATAGTAATCGCGGATGCCCTTGAGAATCTCGATCGTATCGCTGATGGACGGCTCATCGACCATCACCTTCTGGAAACGGCGTTCCAGGGCGGAGTCCTTTTCGATGAAGCGGCGGTATTCATCCAGCGTGGTTGAGCCGATGACCCGGATCTCACCTTTGGCCAGAGCCGGTTTAAGGATATTGGCAGCATTCATCGCGCCTTCAGCGTCACCGGCGCCCATGATATTATGCAGTTCATCAATGACCATGATCACATTGCCGGAGCGGCGGGCATCGTCAACCACGCCCTTCATCCGGCTTTCAAACTGGCCGCGGAACTGGGTCCCGGCCACCATGGCCGTCATATCCAGAAGGAAGAGTTCCTGGTCCAGGAGCTTGGCCGGTACAGAGCCTTCGGCAATGCGGACGGCCAGGCCTTCGGCGATGGCGGTTTTGCCGACGCCGGCCTCCCCGATCAGGGCCGGGTTGTTCTTGGTCCGGCGATTCAGGATCTGGATAGTCCGTGAGAGTTCCTCATCCCGGCCGATGATGCGGTCGATCCGGCCTGCGGCTGCCTCCTCGGTCAGGTTGATGGCGAACTGCTCCAGGAATTTGCGTTTTCTTTCCTTTTTGTCCCGGCCTTTTTTGCGGCGGGTCTCCTCCCGGCGGTAGCCGTTTCGCTCATCGGGCTCCCCGATGTTGGCCGGCATGAGTTCGCCGATGGAGGCGCGGGGTCGAAGGGCGGCTGTTTTCCCGTCCTCTTCCTTTTCTTCATCCGCTTCCTCATCCGGGGAGGCGGTCTGGAAAAGACCTTCGCCCAGGGGCAGGCCGGACAGGCCCGAGAAGTCCGAAAAATCTGCCGACAGGAGGCCCTTCAGGAGTTCCTCGGGTCCCTTGGCCGAAAGACCGGCCAGGACTTCATTCATCCGGACCGTGATCTCGTCGATGTTTTCCTCGGAGATACCGGCCCGGTCAAAGAGCTGATCCAGGCCCGGCAGGTCGGACTCGAAGGCGCACTTCAGGCAGATGCCGTCCATGCGGGGCTGTCCGTCGTCGTAGCGGGTCGTGAAGATGGCCGCTTCATTTTTATTACAGATGGTACACTTGCTCATATTTATCCATTCCTAATGCTGTCTCTCCTTATCATAAAGGAACAGCCTCTCTCTTCTCAAGAACAAAGGGTCTTGGCAGTCCGGTCGTAGGCCTCCTCCCGGTTGAGGATGGAGTCCAGATAAAAACCGGTAAAAGAATCGGGGTTGGCCGCGACCTCCTCCGGTGTTCCGGAGGCGATGACCTCCCCGCCCCCTTCGCCCCCTTCGGGGCCCAGGTCGATGATGTAGTCGGCGGTCTTGATGACATCCAGGTTGTGCTCGATGACAATGACCGTATTTCCCGCATCCACCAGTCTTTGCAGGATGCCGGTCAGCCGGTGGACATCGGCCGAGTGCAGGCCGGTCGTCGGTTCATCCAGGATTATCAGGGTTTTCCCTGTACTTCTCTTGGAAAGTTCAAAGGCCAGCTTGACCCGCTGGGCCTCCCCGCCTGAAAGTTCGGTGGAGCTCTGCCCCAGCTTGACATAGCCCAGGCCCACATCCTCCAGGGTCTGGAGCTTCCGGGTGATGCCCGGGATATTCTCGAAGAAGGCCAGGGCCTCCGTCACGGTCATGTCCAAAACGTCGCTGATGCTCTTGCCCTTGTAGAGGACCTCCAGGGTCTCGCGGTTGTAGCGCTTGCCGTGGCAGACCTCACAGGTGACGAAGACGTCGGGCAGGAAGTGCATCTCGATCCGGTTGACTCCGTTTCCCGAGCAGGCCTCGCAGCGGCCTCCCTTGACATTGAAGCTGAAACGGCCCGGCTTGTAGCCTCTTTGCTTGGCGGCCGGCGTCTCGGCGAAAAGGGTCCGGATCTGGTCGAAGGTGGAGGTATAGGTAGCGGGGTTGGACCGGGGGGTCCGGCCGATGGGGGTCTGGTCGATGGCGATGACCTTGTCCAACAGCTCCACCCCTTCGATGGAATCACAGTCGCCGACCAGGCGGCGGGACCGGTAAAGTTCGGTCTCCAGTTTCTTCAAAAGAATATTATTGACCAATGAGCTCTTGCCGGAACCGGAAACCCCGGTCACGCAGGTCAGGACCCCCAGAGGGAAAGCCACGTCGATGTTTTTCAGGTTGTTCTCCCGGGCGCCCCGGATGGTCAAAAAACCGTGCTCGGTCTTGCGGCGTTCCCCGGGAACCGGAATACGGAGCCTGCCGGACAGGTATTTGCCCGTGATGCTTTCAGGATGGCAGGCGATGTCATCCGGCCGGCCCTGGGCCACGATGGTGCCGCCGAAGACGCCGGCGCCCGGACCGATGTCGATGACCTGGTCGGCCTCCCAGATGGTCTCCTCGTCGTGTTCGACGACCAGGATGGTGTTGCCCAGATCCCGCAGGTTCTTCAGGGTGTCCAAAAGACGCAGGTTGTCCCTTTGGTGAAGGCCGATGCTGGGTTCATCCAGGACATAGAGCACGCCCGTCAGGCCGGCCCCGATCTGGGTGGCCAGGCGGATCCTCTGGGATTCACCGCCCGACAAACTGCCCGAAGCCCGGCCCAGGGTCAGATAGTCCAAACCCACATCCAGAAGGAACTGCAAACGGGCCAGAACCTCCCGCAGGACCGGACGGGCGATCTTCTCCTGGCCCTCGCTGAAGAGTAAAGAGGAGAAGAAGGCATGGGCCTGGGTGATGGAAAAGTGGGTCACTTCATGGATATTTTTATCCCCCACGGTCACGGCCAGGACCTCCGGCCGGAGCCGGGCACCCTTGCAGACCGGGCAGGGGGTAATCTGCATGTAGCGGTTGTAGTATTCCTTCATGTCCTGGGAGGAGGTCTCGTTGTAGCGCCTCTCCAGGGTAGGGATGATGCCGTCCCAGGTGGTGTGGTAGGGCCGGCCCTTGTTGTAGCGGGTCCGGCTGGTATCGACCACAATCTTCTGCCCCCGGGAACCGTAGAGAACCAGGTCCCGGGCATCTTCTGAAAGGTCTTTCCAGGGGGTGTCCAGCGAGAAGCCGAAATGATCGGCCAAGGCCTCTACATGGCAGTAGGACCAGCTGGTCTCATCGGTCAGATGGAAGCCGGTCACATTGATGGCTCCCTGCCGGATGGATTTGTCCGGATCCTCCACCACGTATTCGGGTGCGAAGTGGGTCCGCTCCCCCAGGCCTGTGCATTCGGGGCAGGCCCCGTAGGGGTTGTTGAAGCTGAACATGCGCGGGGTCAATTCCCCCAGGCTGATCTCGCAGCTGGGGCAGGCCAGTTTCTGGGAGAAGATCTGTTCATGGACCGGCCTCTCCCCGTCCTCTCCCTTTTCCCCTTCGAAGCGGACGATGACCAGGTCATCAGCCAGCTGCAGGGCGGTCTCCAGGGAGTCGGCCAGACGGTTCTCGATGCCCTCCCGGCGGACCAGGCGGTCCACCACCACCTCGATGGAGTGCTTTTTCCGGGGGGAGAGTTCAATATCTTCTTCCAGCTCCCGCATGTCACCATCCACCCGGACCCGGGCATAGCCCTGGGAGCGAAGCCGCTCAAAGAGGCGGACGTGTTCGCCCTTCCGGTCCCGGACGACGGGTGCCAAAAGGGTCAGCCGGGTGCCGTCGGGCCGGGACATGATGGCATCGGTCATCTGGTCCACGGTCTGCCGTTCAATGACCCGGCCGCAGACCGGACAATGGGGAATGCCCACCCGGGCGTAGAGGAGACGGAGGTAGTCGTAGATTTCCGTGACGGTTCCGACGGTTGAACGGGGGTTCTTGCTGGTGGTCTTCTGGTCGATGGCAATGGCCGGCGACAGGCCGTCGATCCGGTCCACATCCGGCTTTTGGGCCTGGCCCAAAAATTGGCGGGCATAAGAGGACAAGGACTCCATATAGCGTCTTTGCCCCTCGGCGTATACGGTATCAAAGGCAAGCGAAGACTTGCCTGACCCCGATATCCCGGTCAGAACGACCAGTTCGTTTCGCGGAATATCGATGTCAATGTTCTTCAGATTATGTTCTCGTGCGCCATGGACGCTGATCATTTTTTTCATAGTCAAATTTTATCACAGGGCCTTCTTCCGATTGTGGCATAATTCCGAACCTTCAAAGCCTGAAAAGCCCTCTGTGACCGCCCTTTTATTTGCCACTTGCCCGTCCCCTGACATATACTCACGGGGTAAGCAGAATACTGATTCTACCAAAGGAATGATGAAGATGAACAAAGCACTTGATACATACCGGGAATACATCAAAGGTAAAAAACTGGCCGTCATCGGAGCCGGGATCAGCAACCGCCCCCTGCTCGAGTGGCTCTACCCCATGAACCCGGACATTACGGTCTTTGACATGATGAAAGAAGAGGATGAACGCCTCCGCAAAATCAAAGACCACTTCGATAAACAGGAGATCCAGCTGACCTGGATCACCGGGGACGGTTACCTGGACCATTTACAGGGCTTTGACATCATCTTCCGGACCCCCAAGATGCATCTGGATCTGCCCCAACTTATTCGTGAAAAGGAAAAAGGCGCTGTCATCAGCTCCGAGATCGCCCTTTTTGCCCATCTTTGCCCGGCCCCCATCTACGGGATTACGGGCAGCGACGGCAAGTCAACCACCACGACTTTGATCAGCCTGATCCTGGAAGCTGCCGGCCACAAGGTCTTCACGGGCGGCAACATCGGGACCCCCCTGATCGGCAGGATCGGCGAGGTTCAGGCCCAGGACCGGGTGGTCCTGGAACTCTCCTCCTTCCAGCTCATGGACATGGAAGAAGAGATCGATGTCGCCGTCATTACCAATGTCATCCCCAACCATCTGGACTTCCACAAAGATTTTGACGAATACGTGGAAGCCAAGAAGAATATCTTCAAATACCAGGGCAAGGACAAGATCCTGGTCCTGAATGCCCAGGATCCCATGTCAGTGCTCTTCAAAAGAGAAAGCAAGTCAGAGCTCCGCCTCTTCAATGTCCGCCCCACGGACCGGGCCTCGGCCTGGCGGGAGGAGGGCAAGCTCTGGCTTTCTTATCCGGCCGGTTCCCCGCCCCGCTACATCATGGACGAAACACAGGTCCTCCTGCCCGGCAGCTTCAATCTGGAGAACCTCCTGGCGGCCGCCTCGGCCACGGCAGGGGACGTCCCGCTCTCAGCCGTCAAAGAAGTGGGCGAGAGCTTCCGCGGAGTCCCCCACCGCATGGAACTGGTGGGCATCCATGAAGGGGTCCGCTGGTTCAACAGCTCGGTTGACAGCTCCCCCTCCCGGACCATCAAGACCCTGTCGGCCTTCCGTGAAAGAAATGAATCCCTGATCCTGATCACCGGCGGCCAGGACAAGAACAGCGACTATACAGGGCTCGGCAGAGCTATCGCCCGAACCAGCAACCGGATCATCATAAGCGGTGAAAATGCCGGCCAGATTGAAAGTATCCTGAAAGAGGAAAGTGCCAGAGCCGGTGTCCCCTACGAGGATCTCTCCATCAGCCGGACCGACAGTTATGAAGAGGCCGTCCAGCTTGCCCGGACCATGGCCTTCCCCGGAGATGCCGTCCTCTTCTCCCCTGCCGGCACCAGCTATGACCGCTACCACCACTTTGAGGAGCGGGGAAATCACTTCAGAAAGATGGTGGAAAAACTGGCAGAATAAGGTCGATTTACCTGCTTGCCTGAACATTTTTATCATGCTATAATTCAATCCGTTGCGTATGGGCCCCATGGTCAAGTGGTCAAGACGTCGCCCTCTCACGGCGAAATCAGGAGTTCGACTCTCCTTGGGGTCACCAGTAACAACGCGGCTATGGCGGAAGTGGCAGACGCGCTAGATTCAGGTTCTAGTCGAGGCTAACTCGGTGGAGGTTCAAGTCCTCTTGGCCGCACCAGACAAGAAGATCCGTTCCGGATGGAGCGGATCTTTTTTGGTTATGGAAGCATGGATATTTATATACTGTATTGACAGGAGGCTGGATTTGCCATGTATGATTGGTCAGATATTGAAAAGATTGATGCACATATGTATATTTTGCCGGATGAAGTTCATGGGGCATTTCCTGATATGGATAATGAATTTCAAAATGCCAAGGCTGATCTTTATGTAAAACTCATGGAACGGTTTAACATCAAAGCTTCTGTGATTATGCCTTTCAATGATCCTGGCATGATGTCCGTGAGCCTCAATCTTGAGGATGTACACGGGAATCTTCTCGACATTAAACAGCAATATCCCGGAAAATTTTGCGCCTTTGCCGATATCGATCCTGCCAGAAGTCTTGCGGAATCCTCCAGGCATCTGTTTGATTCTGTTGAAAAGTATCAGCTGGATGGGTTGAAGATTCACCCCCAAAACTCAAAGATGGATATCGGCTCGGATTACAATGTCGAACTTTTGAAGATTGCAGAAGTATTGAAACTCCCTGTGGCCATTCATTCCTATCCCAATACAATTGAATCACCTGATGCTGCAAAAAAGGTGGCAAAGCTAATCAATAGATTTCCGAAGCTGACCTTGATTGTCTCTCACATGGGAGCCTTTCAGTGGAAAGAGCTTCTGGATTGTTCAGCCTATGTGGATTTATCTGCCATTCTCCCCGCCTTTGCCCGTGAGCTTGGAATGAACGAATGCAAACGTATCCTGCATTCGTTCACTGCAGACAGGCTGATCTTTGCCAGCGATTTTCCCTGCAGCAGAATTTTACAGTCTGAAGATATTCTTACGGCCTATTTCGAAATATTGAACGCCATGGATTTCAGT
>DUUZ01000047.1 GCA_012841255.1 Clostridiaceae bacterium | reverse complement strand
ATGATGGGATAGTCGGGGCCGGTCCGTTCCCGGATCTCCTTGACAATATCGATTCCGAACGCCTGCCAGTCGGCATAGCGGCCCAGCTTTCGTCTGTTGAAGGCCCGATTGGACATCTGCTCCAGCAGATAGCCCTCATGACCATGGAGGTAGACCCCGTCGATGGTGGCCACCTGGGAATCCGCGGCCGCCTGGCCGAAATTCCTGACAATCTTTTTCAACTTCCGGCCCGACAGTGGCAGGCAGGGGACAGCCGGCAGATAGTAGTTGGGATTCAGGGAGGAGGAAACCGGGAATTTTTTCTGGTTGACCAGGCACTGGGGATTGCCCACCCGGCCCAGGCCGGCCGACAGCTGGATGAAGAAATGGGCGCCTGCTGCATGAACGGCATGGGCCAGATCCCGCCATCCGGCGTAATAAGTCCGGCTGCCCAGAATCTTGGGGAAATAGGTCAGCCCGCCCGGCTCGGACAGGGAGTGGTCAATCCCGAAGGAAACCGGGACCAGACCCGAGGTGATGAGACCGACGCCGCCCCTGCCCCGCTCCTCGAAGTAGGCGATCATGGCCGGGTCGGGCCGGCCGGTCTCGGACGCCATGGAGATGTTCCCCAGGGGCGCCATGACTAGGCGGTTCTTCAAAGTCAGGCTGTTGACTTTGACCGGGGAGAAAAGCGACCGGTAGGGATAAAGGAGCTGGGTCATCCGGCCGGATGCCTCCTTTTCCGGATCCAGGAACCAATTGCCGGAGTCCTCCAGCCATTCGTGGAGCAAACTTTCGGGATAATCTGACATCACTTCTCTACCTCCCCGCACGACGGATTGAGCCTGCTGGCGGACAGCCGGGCCCTTTATGGAAAATCATACCATTTACTCCCCCTGGCCGCCCGAAATCATTGTCACTTGCCCTATTAACTGTTAGGATACAGACAGTCGATATCCATTACCAAACTGGAGGTGTAAAGATGATTATCGGTGTCCCGAAAGAAATTATGCCGGGGGAGCGTCGCGTTGCCGCGTCGCCTGAAACAACAGCCAAAATGGTTCAGGACGGACTGACTGTCCTGATCGAGAAAAACGCCGGTGAGGGAGCCTTCTACCACGATGAAGACTACGTGGCCGCAGGAGCACAAATTGTTGAGGATGTCGCTGACATCTTCCAGAAGTCAGACGTCATTCTGAAGGTCAAAGAGCCCCTTTTCAATCAGGACAAGGGCAAACACGAGGTCGATATGATGCATGAGGGCCAGACCCTCATCACCTTCATCCACCCGGCCGCGCCATCCAACCATGACATGGTCAAGCATATGGCGGCCCAGGGTGTGACCAGCATTACACTGGACGGGATTCCCCGTATTACCCGGGCCCAGGTCATGGACGCACTGACCTCCATGAGCACCTGTGCCGGTTATAAAGGCATCCTGATCGCGGCCAACGAACTGCCGAATTTTGTTCCCCAGATCTTTACCGCAGTCGGTATGATCAAGCCCATCAACGTCCTGGTCATCGGGGCGGGCGTCGGCGGCCTCCAGGCCATCGCCACCGCTAAGCGTCTGGGCGCCGTGGTCTATGCCGTGGACATCCGGCCGGACGCTGCCGAGCAGGCCATGTCCCTGGGCGCCAAGGTCATTGACGTCAAGGTCCCGGCCGAGGAAGCCGTCGGCGAAGGCGGCTACGCCCTGGCCCTGACCGAGAGCCGTCTGGAAGCCGAGCGCCAGCTCCTCTCTGAACATATCAAGGAAGCCGACATCGTTTTCCTGTCAGCGCTGGTTCCGGGAAAACTGGCCCCCACCCTCATCACCGAGGATATGGTCAAAACGATGAAGCCCGGTGCGGCCATCGTCGACATCTCCATTGACCAGGGCGGCAACTGCGCCATCACCCCGCCGGGCACCATTGAGGTCAAGCACGGGGTCACCCTGATCGGCATCAAGAACCTGCCCGGTCTCCTTCCCAGAAGTTCGACCTGGATGTTCTCCCAGAATGTATACAATCTCTTGAAATATCTGATCAAGGACGGCGCCGTCTATCTGGATATGGATGACGAAATCGTCAAGAGCGCACTGACGACCCACCAGGGCAAGGTGGTCCACGAAGGTGCTCTGGAGGCTTTCGCCGCACTTGGCCATTAGAAACCCCGCAAGGCATGCCGCACCCTCCAGGGGTGCGGCATTTTTCTGTCGCAGAATCAATTCAAATCAGTAAGGAGTTCTCTATGACAACAACACAGGGCATCCTCATCGCCGTCTTCGTTGCGGCTACCCTGGTCGGCTACAAGATCATCAACCGGGTCCCCAGCCTCCTTCATACCCCGCTCATGTCAGGGATGAATGCTTTTTCAGGCGTCACCGTCCTGGGCTGCCTGTCCGCAACCGCCATGGCGGCGCACTGGGGCAGCAAGATCATGGGCTTTGTCGCCATCGTCCTGGCCATGCTTAATGTGGTCAGCGGCTTCGGCGTCACCCACCGCATGCTGCGCATGTTCCGCGGCAGCAAGACGGAAGAGGGAGGGAAGAAATAATGGCACTCATTCTCTCCAGACTGTCCGTCCTGCCGGCACTTCTGGTCGCAGCAGGTGCAACATCCACTGAAACCCTCATTTACTACATTGCGGCCGGCGTCCTGACCCTGGCCGTCCTGGTCGGCATCTCGCTGATGAGCCGGGTGGAAACCTCTGTCAAAGGCAACGCCCTGGGAGCCTTCAGCATGCTCCTGGCCATCATTCTGACCCTTTGGTATTTCAAAATCTTCTCGGTCGTGGAACTCTGGATTGCCATGCTGGCCGCACTGCTGATCGGGATCTGGGCCACCATGAAAGTCAAGATGATCCAGATGCCCCAGATGGTGGGACTCCTGAACGGCTTCGGAGGCGGGGCCTCCATGCTGGCCGGAATCCTGACCCTGATCCATGCCGCACCAAATGAAACAACCTTCTCGCTTCTGACCGCGGGTCTGGCCATCTTTGTCGGATCCCTGACCCTGACGGGCAGCCTGGTGGCAGCCGGGAAACTGCATAATGTCCTGCCGCAAAAACCCATCGTTCTGAAGGGCCATCCGGTCTGGACAGGCATGACCCTGGTGCTCTCACTTGTCACCGTTATCCTGCTGGCCCTGCCGTCCCTTCTGGCAGTCACGGCTCTGAAGGCCATCCTCATTATCCTCAGTGCCGTCGTCTCCGGCGCCTTCGGGGTCATCTTCGCCATCCGGGTGGGCGGCGCCGACATGCCCATCACGATTTCGCTGCTCAACTCCCTGTCGGGTGTTGCGGGCTCCATCGCCGGCATGGCCATCTCAGACCCCCTCCTGGTCGCCGTGGGCGGCGTCGTCGGAGCCTCAGGCCTCCTTCTGACCCAGATCATGTGCCGGGCCATGAACCGCAAACTCCTGGATATCCTCCTTGGCAAAACTTCGGCCGCGGGCAAGCCCCAGGCCGCCAAGCCAAAAGAGGCCGTCAAGGAAGAAGCGGCAGAGCCCCTCTCCCTGCCTTCCGACCAGTCCTGCGGACTCTGGCTGAAAGCAGCCGAACGGGTCATCATCGTCCCGGGTTACGGCATGGCGCTTTCACAGGCCCAGTCCACGGTCAAACAGCTGATGACCGAACTTGAGGCCGCCGGCAAGGAAGTCAAATTCGCCATCCATCCCGTGGCCGGCCGCATGCCGGGCCACATGAATGTCCTTTTGGCCGAAGTGGATATCCCCTACGACAAACTCTACGAGATGCAGGACATCAACGACGAGTTCAGGGACACCGATGTCGCCATCGTCATCGGGGCCAACGACGTGGTCAACCCCGCGGCCAACACCGCTGAGGGAACCCCCATCTACGGCATGCCCATCCTGGATGTCGAAGACGCCAAGAATGTCATCATGTGCAACTTTGACACCCGGCCCGGCTATGCCGGCGTGGACAATCCCCTCTATGACGGCGGACGGCAGGACCATGTCGCCCTCATGCTGGGGGACGCCAAGGAAACCCTGAACGCCATCATGAAGGCCTACCGGGAGGAAGGTGCTGTCAGCGCTGCCCCCCTTACGGAAGAAGCCATGACCCCTGAACTCCGGGCGGGGACCTGGCTGCGCGAAGCCGGCCGGGTCATCATGGTGCCCGGCTACGGCATGGCCCTGTCCCAGGCCCAGTCCGTCGTCAAGCAATTGATGTCCGAACTGGAGGATGAAGGCAAGACTGTTGACTTCGCCATCCACCCCGTGGCCGGCCGCATGCCGGGTCACATGAACGTCCTTTTGGCCGAAGTGGACATCCCCTACGACAAGCTCCGGGAGATGGAAGACATCAACCCTGAGTTCAAGAACACGGACGTGGTCATCGTCATCGGGGCCAACGACGTCGTGAACCCTGCGGCCAATACGGCCGTGGACACCCCCATCTACGGCATGCCCATCCTGGATGTCGAAGATGCCAAACATGTCATCATCTGCAACTTCGACAAACTCCCCGGCTATGCGGGCGTGGACAACCCCCTCTACGAGGAGGGGCGCTCCGATCACGTCTCCCTCATGCTGGGCGATGCCAAGGCCACCTTGAACGAGATTATGCAGGCCTACAGGACCTGTAAAGTGCCGGAAAAATTGGCAGACGGATCCGCCTCTCCGGAAGAGGAGGGCGGCCGCTGGCTCTTTGAGGCCGATCGGGTCATCATCGTCCCGGGTTACGGCATGGCCCTTTCCCAGGCCCAGTCCACGGTCAAAACCCTGATGGCTGAACTGGAGGCTGCCGGCAAGGAAGTCAAGTTTGCCATCCACCCCGTCGCCGGCCGTATGCCGGGTCACATGAATGTCCTTCTGGCTGAAGTCGACGTCCCCTATGACAAGCTCCACGAAATGCAGGACATCAATCCCGAGTTCAAGGAGACCGATGTCGCCATCGTCATCGGAGCCAACGACGTGGTCAACCCCGCGGCCAACACCGCAGAAGGGACCCCCATCTACGGGATGCCCATCCTGGATGTGGAAGACGCCAAACACGTGATCATCTGTAATTTCGATAAACTGCCCGGCTATGCCGGAGTCGACAACCCCCTCTATGACGAGGGCAGAGGTGACAAGATTGCCCTGCTTCTGGGGGATGCCAAGGCCACCCTGGATGGACTCATCCGGGCCTATCGGGGCTGTTAAGAGCAATTCATAAAAGGCCTTGCAATGAAGAGAAGGGACCGCCGGCCGGCGGTCCTTTTTTCATCCCTAGCGCTCAGGGCCCTGACCTTGTCTGCAAGATAGGGGCCGGCCGCCCCTTCCGATGCCGACCCCCTCAATACCCTGCCAGAGCCCCGGACGGCTGCCGGAAGACAGGACAATATCCCCGTCTAAAATTTCCAGATCGGACAGGCCGCGGATTCAGGCGGAGCCGGGAAATACGGCAGATTGCAGACGGCGGTCAGCCCTTTAACCGGCAAAGGAAGGGTCCGGTCGAAGAAGAAAAAAATCTGTCCGGGAGACTGGCTCTTCAGCTCCCCGAAGAAGGAGACAGGCGCCGTCCTTCATTCGCCGGACGGCCAGAATCCGGGACCGGGGGATGTCCCGGCCGGTCAGTTGGTTCAAAATATCTGCAAAGTACTCTTTATATTGGTCTGTCATGCTTGATCGCCTCTTTTTGCTGCTTCTGTTTTAACCTGCTTGACAGGCTGGGAAGAAGAGAGTATCTTAACCGTACTACATGAATTAGTACAGTTATGACGCTGTATAGAAGGAGTGCGTCATGGTCTATCCGGAAATTAATCTGCAAAGCGGGGTACCGCTTTACCTGCAGCTGAAACGGTCCTTCCACCGCATGGCGGCCCTGGGCCTGATCAAGCCGCATGAACAGCTCCCTTCGGTCAGGCAGCTGGCTACTGAGCTGGGCATCAATCCCAACACAGTGCAAAAGGCCTACCGGGAGCTGGAACAGGAAAACCTCATCTACGCTGTCTCCGGAAAAGGCAACTTCCTTGCCGGCCGGGGCGACAGCAAACAGGTGGAAAAAGAAGAAATCAGACGGAACTTCCGGGCAGCCGTACATGTTGCCTGGGTGGCCGGCATCCCCAATGAGACACTCCATTCCCTGCTCGACGCCTGTATCGCCGAGGAAGGGGAAGGAAACCAGGAATGAAGAAGGCGGATAAAGATATGGAAAACCAATCAAATCAAACAACAGATAATCAGGCGATTCTGTCAACAGACCGGCTGAGCAAGCACTTCGGCCAGGTCAAGGCCCTGGAAGAGGTCTCCTGCCGGATTGAAGGCGCGTCCATCTTCGGCCTGATCGGCTCCAACGGGGCGGGAAAGTCCACCTTCCTGCGGCTGGCGGCTGGCGTCTACAAGCCGACCGCGGGCCATATGCTCTACGAGGGCCGGGTGGTCTATGAAAACACCAGGGCCAAGGAAGATATCCAGTTCGTCTCCGACCAGCCCTACTTCCATTTTGAAACCCTGAAAAAGATGGCCCGGCTTTACAGCTCCCTCTACCTGAAATGGGATCCATCCCTCTACGAAGAACTCCTGCAGATCTTCCCCCTGGATGAAAACGGGAGACTGGACCGCATGTCCCGGGGCATGCAGCGTCAGGCCGCAGTCATTCTGGCTATCGCCGCCAACCCCAGACTCCTCCTCATGGATGAAGCCTTTGACGGCCTTGACCCGGTCATGCGTCAGAACCTGAAACGGGTTCTGGCCCGGCAGGTCGCCGACCAGCAGATGACCGTCCTCATCGCCTCCCAGAACCTGCGGGAATTGGAGGATTTCTGCGACCATGTGGGCCTGCTCCACCAGGGCGGCCTCCTCTTTGTCGAAGAACTGGACAAGCTCCGCCTCAGTATTGTCAAGGTCCAGGCGGCCTTCGCCGAACCCATGACCGAGGATATGCTCCGGGAAGCGGGGCTCCAGGTCCTGCAATGGCGGACCCGCGGATCCCTGGTCGAAATCCTGGCACGCAACAGCGAAAGGGAAGTCCGCCGGGTCCTGGAGGAAAAACGGCCGCTCCTGCTCGATGTCCTGCCCCTCTCACTCGAGGAGGTCTTCATCTACGAACTCAGCCAGAAGGCCTATGCCGTGAGTGAACTCCTGGCCTGACGAAGGGGTGTTGTGACCATGAATACAAAAAAAGTAAAAAGAGAGCCCGGCCTGGGCTGGGTCCTGGGGAACGCATTGGAACGGAGCCGGTCCCTGACCTTCCTCTTCCTGTTCCTCTTCATCATTGCCCTGCCCATCGCCCTGCTCATCATCGGACGGGAGAATTACAGTTTTCTGACCAGCCGGCCCTCCTATTTGATTACCGATTACCTGGCCGGGCACCTGAACAGCATTCTGCTCCCGCTCCATGTAGTCCTGGGTTTTTTATCCCTGGCCGCCCTGGTGGTCCTGGCAAGCGTCCAGTTCCGGACCCTCTACATCAAAAATGCAGTCGACAAGGAAGCCAGCATGCCCCTGGACCGGAACCAGCAGTTTTTCGGCCGGGTTCTGGCCCTCTTGATTGACCTGACCCTCATCTTCGCAGTCACCGGAAACATTACCTGGTTCATTCTGTCCGGCTGGGGCTTCGGCGACCATTTCATGGCCTATCTGCCCCTCTTCATCCGGCTCTTTGTGACCCTCCTGGAACTGACCGCCTTCAGTCTGGTCTTCCTGGTCCTCTCCGGAACCCTTTTTGACGTCTTTCTGACTGCAATCGGCATCCAGCTGGCCTGGGTCACCTCCATCTTCCATATCCTGGATATGACCGGGCGCCTCCACGATCCGCCCAGCTTTTTGCTTTGGTTCCTGACCCCTGCAGCCGGGCCCTTCACCTCCATGATCTGGCCTTTGTCCCTCTTGCGAGCGGCCCTCATGATCGTCCTGTGGACCCTTCTGGCCTGGTACCTCTACAGGAGGCGCCCCTCTGAAAACGCCGGAGTCCGAAGCGGAAGACTGGCCTGGCACGCCTATCTCCAGCCCCTCTACGTCCTCTTCGGCGGAATCAACCTGGGCCGCTTTGTCCACGCCCTCTTTGCCTGGAACCGTCAGGAGTCCATCTTCCAATCCCCGGTTTTCTATATCGGGCTTGCAGCCGGAGCCATCCTGGGACAATTGACCTCCACGGCCATCAGCGGAGGCCTGATCCGCAAGCAGCCCCTCATGCGGCAGATCCTGCCGGT
>DUUZ01000046.1 GCA_012841255.1 Clostridiaceae bacterium | reverse complement strand
TCAAACAGGTAGGAACCGAAAAATCCCCGGGCACCAAGGTCTTTGCCCTGGGCGGCAAGATCAAGAATGTAGGCCTGGTGGAAGTGCCCATGGGCATGACCCTCCGTCAGGTGGTTGAAGACATCGGCGGCGGTATCCCCAAGGGGAAGAAGTTCAAGGCGGTCCAGACCGGCGGCCCCTCAGGCGGCATGCTGGGTGAGGAGTTCCTTGATACCCCCATCGATTTTGATACCCTGACCCAGGTCGGCTCCATGATGGGCTCGGGCGGCATGATCGTCATGGACGAAGATAACTGTGCCGTTGACGTGGCCCGCTTCTATATGGACTTCATCGCCGAGGAATCCTGCGGCAAGTGCACGCCCTGCCGGGAGGGAACCACCCGGATGCTGGAGATCCTGGAAGATATCACGGAAGGCCGGGGAGACGAGACCAGTATCCCCAGCCTGGAGCGCCTGGCCCATACAGCCAAACGGGCATCTCTTTGCGCACTGGGACAGACGTCAGCCAACCCTGTTTTGTCCTCCATCAAGGAATTCCGGGATGAGTACGAAGCCCATGTCCGGGACAAAAAATGTCCGGCAGGTGTGTGCGCCAACCTCATGGAATTCTTCATCACCGACAAGTGCACCGGCTGCACCATCTGTGCCAGAAACTGCCCGGTCAACTGCATTTCCGGCGTACGCAAGGAACGCCACGTCATCGCGCAGGACCCCTGCATCAAGTGCGGCACCTGCCAGGCGGTCTGCCCCTTCGACGCCATCATCCGGCGCTAAATGGACCATCCGTCTTCCGACCGGCCTCTCTTCGGGACCGCAGTCATCCTGGCCGGCGGGCAAAGCCGCCGCATGGGTTTTGACAAACAGACCCTGGAGCTGGATGGCCAGCCGGTCGTGGGAGAGATTGCCAAGGCTCTGAGCCCTATATTCTCTGAGATCATCCTGGTGACCAACCGGCCGGAACTCTATGAAGATCTCCTGGAGTCCCTGCCCCGGGTCCGGCTGGTGTCCGACCTTTATCCTGGCAGGGGGCCCATGGCCGGTATTCACGCCAGTCTCCTTCTGGCTCAAAGCCGCTATGTCTATGTCATCGGCTGCGATATGCCCTATCTGTCGCCTCCCTTCATTCTTTTTCTCATGCAGAAGATCCGGTCAAAAGAGAATTCTTCCGGCGCCATGCTGAAGCGGGATGCCGGTTTTCTGGAACCTCTGAATGCCTTCTACAGCCGGGATCTGGCCGGAGGGATGGAGACCGCCCTCAAAGGGCCGGAATCCGGCCTTCAGGCTTTTTGCCGGGACCTGCCCTTTGTCTGGGTCTCTGAGGAAGAGACCCGTCCCCATGACCCCCGGGGCCACATGTTCCAGGATTTCAATCAGCCGCAGGACCTGCCTGCGGACCGCCCCCTCGTTTATGAAGCGTCTGGGCAGGATGGCTTGACCCGAATGGTCTGCCTGTCCCGGGTAACGGGTAAAGGGGCCTTCACCATTGAAGATCCGGTCATCCGTGAGATTGAATGCAAGGCCTTGATTGATCATGGACCGGCCGCTTCTTTTTTCTGTCTGCCCGACCGTCTGGAGGACCTGATCACCGGTTGGATGTATCTGGGGTCCCGGATCAGGGATGTGGATGACATTCAGTCTTTGCAGGTGACGGCCGACCCCTTTCTGCCGGATCAACGCCTGATTCGGGTTGAATTGAATGATTCGATCTCAAAAGAAGAGAGGGCCCGAAGAAGCGGGATGTCTGAAGTTCCCGAACTCGCTTTGGACCAGGTGTCCTCCCTGATGGGGGAGCTCGATCAAAGGGCTGAACTTTTCCGGAGAACCGGCGGGACTCACAATATGCTCTTGGTGGATTTGAACCTTGAGGTTCTGGACCACTGTGAGGAAGTGTCCCGCCATAACTGCCTGATCAAACTTGCGGGCAGGGCGGTCCGGGAAGGCCGGGATTTATCTTCTGACATCCTGGTCAGCAGCTGCCGGCTGACGGCCAGCATCACAGAACTCATTGCCCGGGCGGGGATCCCCCTGGCCGTCTCCCAGGCGGCCGTGACCTCCAGGGCCCTTGACATGGCCGGGGAGGCGGGCTTCCGCCTGATCGGCTTTGCCCGGGATAAGCGCTTCAACCGTTACCTGTAAACGGATTTCTTCTTCAGATATCTTTCACGCAGCTCCAGAACCAGTTCCGGTTCATCGGTCATGATGGTATCGACTTTTCTCCAAAGTGCATTCTTGATGAAGAAGGGATGATTCACCGTCCAGACCCGGACCTTAAGTGCCCTTTTGCGGGCCTGCCAGGTCATCCGCAAGCAGAGCTGGTTGATGAAAAGCGGATGGATGGCGTCCAGGCCGGCGGCCTGTGTTTTTTTGACATAGGAAGGCCGGAACTTCTGGTAGAGGAAGCCGGCATCAAGGTCAGGGGCCAGCTTCTTCATCAGGGTGACGCTTTCAAAGCTGAAGGAGGAGATGATGATCCGGTCCCGGAGCTGGTAGCGGTCAATCAGGTCCAGGACTTCCTGCTCCATACCCTCATAGGGAACAAGAGTGTTTTTCAGTTCCAGGTTGACGGTCATGCCGGTATCTTTGAACCAGTCAAGGAACTCGGAAAGAAGGGGAATCTTCTCCTCGGGACTGCCTGGTCTGTAGTGGGCAGCGTTCAGCGTTGACAGCTCATCATAAGTCAAATCTTTGATCCACAGATCCCGGCCTGTGAGTTTCAGGAGGTTTTCATCGTGGCAGATGACCAGGCGGCCGTCGGCTGTCCGCTGGATATCGCACTCGATCCCATCCAGTCCCAGGTCCCCGGCAGCCCGAAAGGCGGTCATGGTGTTTTCTGCATGGTATTTGCGGACGCCCCGGTGGGCAAAGATTCGGGTCATAGAAGCTTAATCCTTTCCCTCTTTTTTAAAAGCGCCGGACAGGAAAGTCCCGTCCGGCGCCTATGTTCTTCCTCTTCCCGTCCTGTTTAATCCAGATCCAGGAGGGCTTCTGCCATGACCTCAGGATCGTGGGGCTGGGCTTCCCCGTGCTTGACGAAGAGGGTGCAAAGGAGAGCCAGACTGAAGCAGATGACGGCATAGATGAAGAGGGTGTTGTAGTCCCGGGTCCAGTCCCGGATGGCCCCGAAGAGGATGGGGCTGGCGATGGAGGCTCCGAAGGAGAAGAAGTAGTAATAGCCGGTGAAGCGTCCGATCTTGTCGTGGGAGGCCAGTTCCACCACCATGGGCAGCGAATTGATGTTGACGCAGGCCCAGCCGAAACCGGCACAGGCCAGAAGGGCGATGACGACGATCTGCTTGACCAGGAGTGAGGAGGCGCTGGTGATGTCGACACCGACGGCGGACAGGATGGGATTGATGAAGATCATGGGCAGCATGAAACCGATCAAAAGGAAAAGCCCGGTGATGATGGTTTTCTTGCGGCCCCGTTTCCCTGCGATCAGGCCGGCCGGAAGGGCAAAGGCGACGAAGGTCAGGGAGAAGGAGGTCAGCATGATGGTGGCCGTTCCAGTGCTGACATTTAAGACGTTGGTGGCAAAGAGAGTGAAGAAGGTCTCAATGGCGTTGTAGGCGCAGAACCAGAAGAAGATGGCGCCCAGAAGCGAGACCAGGCTCCTTTTCTCAGCGGACGACAGCTTGCGGTCCAGCCCGCCCTTGTCCTTGATGGCGGAGAATTCTTCCTCAGCGGCGAGATTGGCCTGGAATTCCCGGGAGGTCAGACGGCGGCCCACCGATTCCAGCTGTGCCCGACGCCAGGCGTCGGCCACCGGTTCCCGGATGAAGAAGACCAGGAGAACAAGCGCAATGACCATGATGGCGGAACCCATGCCGAAGGTCAGGCGGCCGGTATTGTCCATGTTGGCCAGGATGCCGCCGGC
Source organism: Clostridiaceae bacterium (assembly GCA_012841255.1). Classification (GTDB taxonomy): domain Bacteria; phylum Bacillota; class Clostridia; order Saccharofermentanales; family DTU023; genus UBA4923. The sequence goes on along the minus strand of DUUZ01000046.1, from coordinate 3,701 downwards.
CAAGAAGGCGATGATACTTCCGACCCCTCCCATGAGGTTGATGATGCCGTTGGCCTTACTTCTGAGCTGGCGCGGGGTCAGGTCGGGCATGAGGGCAATAACCGGTGACCGCCACATGGACATGATCAGGTTGAAGGCGATGAGGAAGCCCATCATGAGCCCCAGGGACTTGGCCCAGGGGATGAGGGCAAAGAAGATGGCCGAAAGCGGAATGCCCACCATGATCCAGGGCATGCGCCGTCCGTAGCGGGTAAAGGTCTTGTCGCTGAAGGCGCCGACCAGAGGCTGGAAGATGATGCCGAAAATATTGTCGATGGTCATGATGGTCCCGATGACCACAGTCGAGAGCATAAAACGCTCTTCGAGGAGGACGGGGACCAGGCTGTTGTAGATACTCCAGGCCAGGGAGCTTGCGAGGAAACCGAAGCCCAGATACATGGTTTTTCGGTAATCCAGTTTACCGGCAGACTGTGACATATATACCTCCGAAGGAATGTCTCCTGACGATCCGGGAGAGTCTGCCGGATACGTCAGCCGGCAGGCTTTCCGAAACTTATGTTCATTGTAGCAAAGAAGAACCGCTTTATATGATGTCGGCGTCCCATTCCCGGATCTCGCCGTTGCTGTGTTCCTCCACGGTCGTCCGCAGGGAGGCTTCCAGTTCCCGGGCCCCGCTTTCGCTCAGGGTGACAGCGGCCATGCCCAGGCAAAGGGTTTTCCAGACATCCTGGTAGTCCACCTCCTTGACCGAGACCCGGTGGCGTTTTTCCAGCCGGTCGATCAGGCCCTGGCGGACCCTTCTTTTCTCTTTCAGGGAGTTGCACCAATCCAGATTGATGACGGTCTCGATGATCAGGACATTCATTGGAATTTCTCCTATACCCTTCGCCCGGAGATCTCGTAATCGACCCGGGCAATAAATGAATTGGTCCCCCCGCAAAAACCTGCGACCTCGACCAGACCCTCTGCAAGGGGGGTGGTGTAAAGGGCCAGGGTGCTGTCAAAGGCTGTTTCGCAGTTGTACTGGATGTGAAAGCGCCGGATGGTGAAGGTCTGAGTCCAGGGGTCCAGACCGGCCGTTTTTGCGGCCGCGTCGACCGCCAGCCGGGCGTAATGGGTGTTGTGCATATGGATGTTGAAATCCAGGTCGCCGTAACCGGTCAGATAGGAAAAAAGAGGCGGCTTTGCGGAGGGGTTCAGCGGGGTTTTCAGGCGCTCGATGCCGGCCGGGTTGGCTTCCTTGCTGCCGGCTGCCAAAAAAGCTTCAACATCGATGACTGCAGGCGGGCGTACGGGGCGGTGGGTGTCTGCGTCACAGAGGATCCATTCCGAGGCTGATGCCCCGACCAGATTCTCCTTGGAAACGTTGCCTCTATAGTAGAGATTGTTCCGGTAAAAGCGGATTCCCTTTTTCCCCCGGGACCAGGTATCGACAACCAGGGGCTCCCCGCCCCTGGGGAAATCCCCCGAAAAGTGAAAAACATTGGCCAGGACAATCCAGCAGGCATTCTTTTTCCGCAGGACCTGGTCGTTGACCCCCAAAAGGCGGCAATTCTCGTCGTCGGCATCCTGGGCATAGTCCATGAGGCGGTGGAGGTGGATCTTTCCGGCGGGGTCGCAGTCTTGAAGTTTGACTGGATAATTCCTAATGGTGTGGTAATCGTTATGCATGATCCTGGGCGCCGTTTTTGGGCTTCCTTTCTCGCGATGTCACAAACAATAGTTTAACATGGGCGGGGCAGAAGGCCTGATTTGCCATTAGGCCGGAAAAATACTTAAAATTCCTTAAATATTCGTACCAATGTCAAGCCTTTATTCAAGCTTTATTTAATAACTTGCTCATAATTCAGTGACATACTATCCTTAATTCGGCGGGATTGAAGATCGGCCGCATGCGGGCACCGGCCCGGGCTCTTTTCTGAAGATCCCCCGCAGGGAGGCTTAGCCATGAAAATTTTTGAATATCTGGATTATCTTGATGAGGTGCCCGGCTACAAAGGCATGTTCCAGCTGATGGAAAAGCTGGGGGACGGCACCGCATTTGAGATTCATTCGGCAGCGGGGATGGAAGAGATCTCCTATGCCGAATATCTGGGGCTGATCGACGAATCAGTCCGTCGGATGAAGGCTTTCTTCGAGTCCGAATCCATGAAAAAAGCCATGGGGGAAAAACAGAAGACCCTGGCTCCGGATGATCCCGGCCGCAGAGGCTGGGTGGGTCTGAAACTCCAGAACAGCCCCAGCTTCGGGATCTGCTACTGGGCGGCCATGGCATCCGGCCATCCCACGGTCCTCATCGATGTGCGGGCCTCGGACCAATTGACCGATACCCTGGCGGCCGAGACGGGGATCATTGTGCTGATCACGGACGAGGAGCCGACCCGGGATACACCCTATCCGGTCATCTCGGCTTCGGAAGTCATGCCGGACTGGCGGGATGCGGAGGTCCGGAACCGTTACCGGAGAAAAGACGGGGCGGAAGAGCACAAGTATGCGTCCGAGGACTGGGCGGGGCATATCTGCCTTTGCACCAGCGGGACCACGGGGCTTTCCCGCTGCTATGTCCACGATGACACGGGAATCACCAAACAATACGGGATCCTGCGCAAGCTCCTGCCTGTCACCGACCGCTTCGCCCGCGACGGGGTCCGGGAAAAGGCTGTCGCCTTCATCCCCTGGCATCATGTTCTGGGCTTTATTGTCTGCTTCATATTTCCCCAGGCCTTTGGCAACAGCATGGTTATTCCCTCCAAGCCTTCACCTGAGGCCATTGTCCAGGCCTGCAAGGAGAGCGGGGTCACACAATTCGTCGCCATTCCGGCGGTCTGGAACGGGATCGCCCAGCTGGTGAAAAAACGCTTCGTTGAAATGTCTGGTCAAAGCCCCGAGGATTTCGACAAGCTGATTGAACTCTCGCTCTCCTACCAGGAAGCCGGTGTGGAACTTCCCATGCCGGTGGAGGGGATTTTGCGGATGATCCGGGAGCAGCTGGTCGGTGACAGCCTCTACATCGCTGTCAGCGGAGGCGGCTACATCCTGCCGGAGACGCTCCGGACCATCAATGGCCTGGGCTACTACCTGGTCAACGGCTACGGGATGACTGAGATCGGGATCTATACGGTCGTCAACAGCGAGGTTCTGGCAGACCGGCTGGACGGGAGCGTGGGAGCCCTGCTTTATGAGGATTCCCTGAAGATCATCCCCCTGGAGGGGAGTGATGATCCGTCCCGCGGTGAGCTGGCCGTCCGCTCCGAAGTGGTCCATTGCGGCACTTTGCAAAAGGGCGTCTTCCGGGCAAGGGATATGGATGAATGGTTCATGACCGGGGACATCGGACGTCTGGAGGGCGGCCGGATCTTCCTGGACGGCCGGGTCAAGGATATTATCCTCAAGGCCAGCGGCGAGAACATCTATCCCGATGAACTGGAAGCCTCCTTTGCCGGCATTCCGGGCCTCTCCCGCTTTGTCATTTTCGGCCTTTCCGAGGGTCTTTACGATGAAACGGTTCTCCTGGCAGAGCCCGTGGAAGGAGCCGATCATGAGGCCCTGGCCGCGGCGGCGGCCGAGGTCAACCTCTCCCTTCCCCTGGCACACCGGATCGGCCGTTTCTTCATTTCCGAAAAGCCCCTGGACCTGTCGGCATCCAACAAGGTGCGCAGGGGTCCGGTCGCTGAGGCGGTGGCCCGCGGGGAGTGGCCTCT
>DUUZ01000045.1 GCA_012841255.1 Clostridiaceae bacterium | reverse complement strand
CTCCATGTTGTCCTCCCTCCTGATTTATCCCTCAAGCAAGGCCAGGATCTGCTGCATCTCGTTGTAGGCGATCATGATGCCCTCATCGACCCCCATGCCCGGCTTGGCCAGGATCTGGTCCGGCCCTGTGGCCATGGCCACGTGGACCGAGACCTGGGCCGAACGGACGGTTTCGTTGCAGGTGCCGCCCTGGTAGGCCTTGACCCCTTTTTCTTTGCAGTAGAGGGTGGCTTCGGCCGTCTTGTGCAGGCTGCCCAGATCCGGAGTCTTGATCTGGATCATGTGGCCGGCCCCGGCATCGGCAAAGGCCCGGACGTCCTCATAGGTGTTGCACCATTCGTCGGCGACAAGCTCGACCGGGATACCCCGTTCATCCACCCGCCGGGTCAGCCGGGACAGCCATTCAATCTGCTCGGGGCCGGATCCGGCATCCAGGGGCCCCTCGATCCGAAGATGGAAGGGGGATGCAATTTCGGCCAGGCGTTCCAGGTAGGCGGCCATGGCCTCCAGATTGGTCCAGCCGAAGAGCTGGCCGATGGTGCCGTAGACGTCGATATGGAAAACGGGCTGGTAGCCCTCATTTTGCCGGTATTGGAGGACCCTGTTTTTCAGCCAGTCCAGGTAGGCGGCCAGGCCGTCTCCATTGGGGCCCAGTTTTTCCATGTTGTTGATCAGGGCGTGAGGCAGGACGTCCACCTCCTTGATGATCATCTTGTCGGCGCTGTCATAGCGGGCGTCGCCGCTCTGCGAGAAGATGGGGATCAGGTCTTTTTGGACCTGGGTCCCGTATTCGTCGGCCACCACCTGGCACATGAGCCGGCCGGAGGATTTGGCCACCGCATCCAGGACGGCCTGGGACAGGCCGTAGCGAAGGGCGGTGTGAAGTTTTCTTCCTTCCTTATCCCGGTAGGCTTCAAACTCCTCCATGATCTCCCGGAAGGAGGACAATTCCCGGCCGACCAGCCGGGGGGCGATCTCTTTTTCGATGACCGGGATGAAGTCCGAGGCCAAAAAGAGGGGGTCCCGGCCGCCTGCGCCCGAGTACTGGACTGCGGCCGCATCACCCAGGGCCAGCTGGCCGTCTTCCAGCTGGAGCATGACGGCGATGGATTCGCCGGCCTGGCGGATACTGGTGAAGCCCGGAGTCCGGGCCTCACCGATATAGAAGCTGCCGTCGTTTTTTGCCCCGGCCTTGATGGCCTTCTGGTCGTCGAAGAAGAAACCGGTCCGTCCGGGAGCCGCAATGACTTTCTTAATAATCATGGTGACCTGCCTTAATTTTTAGGGCGGCCAACCAGGCGGCCCTTGCTGATGGCGTAGACATCGTCGATGACCATCTGGAAGGAAGCCTTCCGTTTTTCCTGCTTGGCCCGCTCTTCGATCTTCTCCTTGTGGAAATCGGCAAGCTCAGGCGTCAGGGGAATGTTGCCCACATGGAAGAGGCGGATGGCCCCTTCATTGTCCCGGGCCGGCAGCATCTTGCCGGCATTGTAGCGGCTGGGGGCGAAGGGGATGTCCAGGACACCCGACCGG
>DUUZ01000044.1 GCA_012841255.1 Clostridiaceae bacterium | reverse complement strand
GGCGCCGGGGAGCGCTCCGCCGCCTGGCCGATGCATGGGGCCTTCGAAGCTTCCCCCTGGATGACGACATCGGGGGCCGCTACTCGGTCCTGAGCCCGGTGGGACTTCTGCCCATCGCCGTGGCCGGCATCGATATCCGGGCCCTTTTGGCCGGAGCCCGAAAGGAAAGGGAAAGAAGTCTCCTGCCCTTGTCAGAAGGTCCGGCCCCCTGCGACCGCTACGCCGTCAACCGCATGCTCCTGGCCCGCAAGGGCCACAAGGCTGAAATCCTGGCCGCCTATGAGCCCTCCTTGCGCTTTCTGGCCGAATGGTGGAAGCAGCTCTTCGGGGAGAGCGAGGGCAAGGACGGGCGGGGCCTCATCCCGGCCGCCTGCGACTTCACCACCGACCTGCACTCCCTGGGCCAGTTCATCCAGGAGGGGCCCCGCATCCTCTTTGAGACCGTCATCCGCTTTGACCGGGTCAGGAAGGACCTGACGCTTCCCCCGGATCCGTCCGATCCCGACGGACTGGAGTACCTGGCCGGGACCGGCATGGCCCATGTCAACTCTCAGGCCGCCCGGGGCACGGCCCTGGCCCATGTGTCGGGGGGCGTCCCCAACATGGAGATTATCCTGGAAGAGCGGTCGGCCTTTGCCCTGGGCCAGCTCATCTATTTCTTCCAGCGGGCCTGCGCCCTGTCCGCCCTCATGAACGGGGTCAACCCCTTTGACCAGCCCGGCGTGGAAGCCTATAAAAACAATATGTTCGCCCTTTTGGGCAAGCCCGGTTACGAGGAACTGCGGGCCCGGCTCCTGACCATGGAGGAAGAAGACTAAATACAGATGGATCGACTGAACCACGCCCCCTACCGCGCCATGCTGCGCAGCATCAATAAACCTGCCCGCTACCTGGGCGGGGAACTCAACGCCATTGACAAGAGCCCGGAATTTTTCGAATTGGACCGGAAAGACCGGGTTCATTTCGGCCTCTGCTTTCCCGACCTCTACGAGATCGGCATGTCCAATCTGGCCATCCAGGTGCTCTACAGCATCCTGAACCGGGATGAGCGGGTCTTTTGCGAACGCTTCTTTGCGCCCGATCTGGATATGCGCCAGATCATGATCGAGGAGGGCCTGCCCCTCCTGTCGCTGGAATCCGGCACCCCGCTGTCCGACTTTGACCTTGTGGGCTTCTCGCTTCACTACGAACTGTCTTATACCGCCATCCTGGAGATGCTGGAACGGGGAGGGGTCCCCATCCGTTCGGAAGACCGGGGAGAGGATGACCCCATCGTCATCGCCGGCGGCCCCATCGCCTGCAACCTGGAGCCTGTGGCCCCCTTCCTGGATGCCATCTTCCTGGGCGACAGCGAGGAAGCCCTGGAGGAGATCACCGGGGTCTACCGTCGGATCCGGTCGCAAGGCGGCGGACGGGAGGACATGCTCCTCGGGCTTTCAGCAATTGAAGGCATCTACATCCCCTCCTTCTACCAGGCGGCCTATCTGCCGGATGGCCGCTTCGAAAAGATCCTGCCCCTTCGGCCCGGCATTCCCGCCCGGATCAAAAAACGCCTGATCCGGGACCTGAACCTGGCTCCCATGCCCAATCAGCCTGTTGTCCCCAATATCGAAGTGGTCCACGACCGCATGGTCATGGAGGTCCTTCGGGGCTGTGCCCGGGGCTGCCGCTTCTGCCAGGCCGGCTTCACCTACCGGCCGCTGCGGGAACGGACGGCAAAGACCCTGACCGGGGCCGCCCGGGAGCTGATCGCCAATACCGGCTATGAGGAGATGGGTCTTTTATCCCTGACCACGGGCGACCACTCGGAACTGGAAGATCTGGTGCGGGCCCTTTTACCCATGACCGAACCCCGCCATATCAATTTGTCCCTGCCCTCTTTGCGCCTGGATTCCTTCGATCCCGATCTGGCCCGGGAGATCGCCCAGACCCGGCGGGCGGGCCTGACCTTCGCCCCTGAGGCCGGGACCCAGCGCCTGCGGGATGTCATCAACAAGAACATCACGGAAGAAGACATGCTGGGCGCCGCCGAATCGGCCTTCAAAAATGGCTGGGACCGGCTGAAGCTCTATTTCATGCTGGGACTTCCGACCGAGACCGAGGAAGACCTGGCAGGCATTGTCCTCCTGGTCAAAAATCTTCTGAATCTCTGGGAAAGCCTGCCCAGGGAAGAGCGGTCCCGCCGTATCAATATCACGGTCTCCACCTCCTTTTTCATCCCCAAACCCTTCACCCCCTTCCAGTGGGCCCCCCAGGTCAGCTTTCTGGAGATGCGGCAGAAGCAGCAGTACCTGGCCGCTGCCCTGAAGGACAGGCGGGTCTCCTTTCAGTGGCACGACTTTGAAAGCTCCGTCATCGAGGCAGTCCTGTCCCGGGGCGACCGGAGACTGGCCCCCGTCATCGAGGAAGCCTGGCGGCAGGGCGCCTACCTGGACGCCTGGCACGAGCACTTCCAACACCCGGTCTGGTTCTCGGCCCTGGAAAATATCGGGACGGATCTTTATACCCGCGAGCGGGACCTGGACGAGGCCTTCCCCTGGGACCATCTGGATCTGGGGGTCACCCGCCGCTTCCTGGCAAAGGAATGGCTGGAATCCAAGGCCGGCCGGACTACCCCCTCCTGCTATGACGGCTGTTCGGCCTGCGGATCCCAGCGCTACAGAACCGGGGTCTGCCCGGGAGGGTATATGGCATGAATACCAAGGACGAACAGCGGGTCATCCGCCTCTACTACGAACGGACCGGCCCCTTGGCCTGGATCGCCCATCTGGACATGATGCGGCTCTTTGAGCGGGCCCTGGCCCGGGCCGCCTGGCCCGTCTCCTGGACCGAGGAAGCCTTCAATCCCAGGCCCCAGCTGGTCTTCGCCCTGCCTGTCGGGGTGGGGATTGAGACCCGGATGGATCCGGTCGATATCATCCTGGAAGATCCGGATAAGGAATTTCAAGTGGAAGACGGGCTGCTGCGGCTTAGGGCCGCCCTGCCCGCAGGTGTCCGCATCCGGGCCTTTGAGGAGACGGATCCCAGGGCCAAAAGCCTCATGGCACGGGTCACAGGGGCCTCCTACCGGATTGAGGCACCGGGCATCCTGGAAGCCTATGAAAAGACCTTCCGGGGCGGCCCCGTGGAGGTCAGCCGGATCCGCAAGAAAAAGAAAAGCACAGTCGATCTGACTCCCCGGATTTTCAAGGCGGAAGGGGAGGGGGAGGACATCCTGGTGGTCACGGGCGGGGCCGGCAGCCAGGACCATCTGCGGACCGATCTCCTCCTGGAAGCCCTGGTCAGCTACGGCGGCCTGGCGGAAGATGCGGCCCAGGGTGCCCGCATTGTCCGATTATCTGTTTTCCTTGACGCTAAGCCGGCAGGAGAGGGTATAATTGTCGAAATGGCTGACGCCTGATTTCGAGGGGAGAAGAGATAACTTATGGCTTCATTGCGACTGGCTGCGGTATTCAGCGACGGGATGGTCCTCCAACAGCAGGCGGTAACCCGGCTTTTCGGCTTTGCCAAAAGCGAGGTTTCCGTGACTTTGGAACTGGAGCGCTTCCCCTCGGACAAAAGGCGGCAGGGCGACAGTGAAACCCAATACGGCATCCTCTTTTCAGAAGAGGAGGTGACCGGCCGGGACGGCTATTTCGAGTTCCGGATCCCGGCCTTCCGGGCCTCCTATGACGTCTACCGGATGACGGTCCGTTCCGGGGCCGATGTCCTGGTGGTGGACGACATCCTGGTGGGGGAACTCTGGTTCTCCGCCGGCCAGGACAACATGGCCCAGACCGTCAAGCGGTCGGATGCCGAAAGCCTCCTGGCCGACTGCGTCAATCTCTCCGCCATCCGTTTTTTCCAGATGAATGAGGACGGCCTCTCCGAGCAGGTCCCCGAATACAGCTACACCCCCCTGGGGGAGGCCCAGGGCGGGGAATGGCAGCGGGGGGATCAGACCTACCTGATGGGGGACATGTCCGCCCTGGCCTTCTCCTTTGCCCGCGACCTCCACTACAGCTGGGATATCCCGGTCGGGGTCATCAATGCAGCCTGTCCCGGCACCTATATCCACGCATGGCTGCCCCGGGATGTCATCGAAGCCGACCCCATCCTCAAGAACCATATCCGGGAGGTCAAACTCTACCGGGACCAGGACAGCTGGAACCGGGAGTTCGTCGAAGCCGTCCGGCCTGAAAGCGGCCAGGGCGCGGCTCAGATGCTCTTTCCCCGGCCCCAGACGGTGGCTCTTTTGGACGGCCGCCGGCCGGACCGCATGGGACCGGCCCCTCTGGTCATCCCCCGGGCCGTAGTCCGCAAGGCCAATGTTATCCAGGACATCGTGCCTTTGGAACGGGAATTCTCCGTCAGAAACCAGCCGTCCGCTCTTTTCAACCACAAGCTGGCTCCCTTTGTGGGCCTGTCAGTCCGGGGCGTCCTTTGGATGCACGGGGAGAATGACGTGGACAGCCCCGAATACTATCTTCGGGCCTGGCGCTACATGACCGAGGTTTTCAAGGGTCTTTTCGAGGCGCCTGAAGGAGGCCTGGTCTTTGTGGTGGCCCAGCTGCCGCCCTACCTCTACAACGGCCTGGGCACCTTCGGCCTGGCCGCCTTCAACGAGATGCTGGCCCACGCCTGCCACATCCTGCCAATCAAAGCCGGCCTTGTGACCGTCTATGATCTGCCCCTGACCTTCCAGGAGCAGGAGCAGTACTGCGGGGCCCTGACCCCCTATGCCAAGCGGGAGCTGGGCCGGCGCATGGCCGTGACGGCCCGCGGCCTGGTGGAAGGCGGGGATCTGTCCCGGGGTGCCCCCGAGCCGGTCTCCATGGAGCGGATCGGCAACAAGTGGATGATCGATCTGACCCCCCAGGCGGTCCGGGGCCAGGGCCTGAAACTGGCACCGGGCGAAACCGTCCTCAAGGGCTTTGCAATCTGCGATGACAGCCGGATCTTCGTCCGGGCCGAAGCCCGCATCCTCTACGGCGTCCGGGTCCTGGTCTGGCACGACCATATCGAGGACCCCGTCTCCCTGACCTATGCCTTTTCCGCCTTCAACGGCGAGGCCAATCTGCAGGGGGCCGACGGCATCCCGGTCCTGCCCTTCCGGGTGGACCTGGAACCCTCCGCCTATCTGCCGCCCATGCCCTGGACCGACTGCGACCGGCTGACGGACTTTGCCTGGAGAGAACCCCTCTTGCGGGACACCCCCCGGGCCAAGAAGAAGGACTGGCCGGCCGAGTATCCCCTGTGGACCGTGACCCGGGGCAGGGGGGAGCTGCAGCTGACCGGGGAAGTCGGGGGCTTCAGCAATGCCGACATTTTATTGAAATACAGCAATGCCGACGAGCGTCCCCTGGAGATCGATGCCCAGGTGGCCTATGCTTCGCTCTTTCCTCCCTTGGACCTGTCGGCCTACAGCGAGCTTGAGCTGACGCTGCTCAATCCCGACCACCAGGAAAAATCCATCCAGCTCCTTCTGGAAGATGCCAACGGGGTGGTCTTTGAATCGCCCGCCCGCATCATCGAGGACGCCTTCCGCCAGCAGTCCCTGGTCTGGGGGGAGAAGGAACTGGCCAACGATACCAGCCGCATTACCCGCCTGGGCTTCCGCATTGTGGACCCCGGCGCCCGCGGCAGCCTGATACTCATCCGCGTCAAACTGGTCTACCGCGGTGACCAGGACGAAGAAAGGTGACTTAAATGAAGAAGATTGATCAGATTCCCAAGACCTTTGAGCCTTCCCAAGAGGAAGCCGCCATCTATTCCATGTGGATGGAGGCCGGTGCATTCCGGGCCGAAGCTCCGTCAGACAAGGAATCTTTCACCATCGTCATGCCGCCCCCCAACATCACGGGAGAGCTTCACATGGGGCATGCGCTGGACAATACCCTGCCCGATGTCCTGACCCGCTTCCAGAGGATGCGGGGCAAGAACGCCCTCTTTTTGCCGGGAACCGACCATGCCTCCATCGCGACTGAGGCCATCGTGGTGGCCCGGATGCGGGAGGAAGGCCTGTCCAAGGATGTTGCCGGCCGGGAGGGTTTCCTGGAGCGGGCCTGGCGCTGGAAGGATGAGTACAGCGACCGGATCGTGGGCCAGCAAAAACGCCTGGGCCTGTCCTGCGACTGGAGCCGCCACCGCTTCACCATGGACGAGGGCCTGTCCCGTGCCGTGGTCCGGGTCTTTGTCAACCTCTACCGGGAGGGCCTGATCTACCGGGGCGAACGCATGATCAACTGGTGCCCCTCCTGCCTGACCTCCATCTCCGACATCGAGGTGGAGCACGAGGAGATGGAAGGCTTCTTCTACACCATCCGCTACCCCTTCGCGAATGGAGAGGGGGGGATCGAAATTGCCACCACCCGGCCGGAGACCCTGCTGGCCGACACGGCTGTGGCCTTTCATCCGGAAGACGGGGAGAAGAGCCCTCTTCTGGGCAGAGAGCTGCAGCTGCCCCTGACCGGCCGGACCATTCCGCTCATTGCGGACGACTACGTGGATCCGGAATTCGGGACGGGCTTTGTCAAGATCACGCCGGCCCATGACCCCAACGACTATGAGATCGGCCTGCGCCACAAACTCGCCTCCATCGATATCCTGACCCCCGACGGCCGCATGTCCGAAGAGGCCGGAATTTATGCCGGCATGACCGTGCAGGAGGCCCGGGCGGCTGTGGTCCGGGACCTGGCCGATCAGGGTCTTCTGGTCAAGAAAGAAGCCATGCGCCACAAGGTGGGCACCTGCCAGCGCTGCCATTCGGTCGTGGAGCCCAAGGTCTCCCTCCAGTGGTTTGTCCGCATGGAGCCCCTGGCCCAGCCGGCCATCGAAGCCGTCCAAAAGGGCGACACCCGCTTTGTGCCCGACCGCTTCAAGAAGATCTACTTCAACTGGATGGAGAATATCCGCGACTGGTGCATCTCCCGCCAGCTCTGGTGGGGCCACCGGATCCCGGCCTGGTTCTGTGAGGACTGCGGGGAGATGATCGTGGCCGAGGAAGCCCCGGCGGTCTGCCCGGCCTGCCAGAGCTCCCGCCTCCACCAGGAGGAGGATACCCTGGACACCTGGTTCTCCTCGGCACTCTGGGCCTTTTCCACCCTGGGCTGGCCGGAGAAGACGGCGGATTTTGAAACCTTCTATCCGACCGACGTCCTGGTCACGGGCTATGACATTATCTTCTTCTGGGTAGCCCGCATGATCTTCTCCTCGCTCCACAATACCGGGCAGGTCCCCTTCCATACGGTTCTCATCCACGGCCTGGTCCGGGACGAACAGGGCCGCAAGATGTCCAAATCCCTGGGCAACGGGGTCAATCCCCTGGAGATGATCGACCTTTACGGGGCCGACGCCCTCCGCTTTGCCCTGATCGTGGGGAATGCCCCCGGCAATGACCTGCGCTGGCGGGAGGACAAGTTTGAGAACGGCCGGAACTTCATCAACAAGATCTGGAATGCCTTCCGCTTCATCCTCATGAACCTGGACGGGAATTCCGACTATTCCGATGTCAGGGACGAGGACTACAGCCTGGAGGACCGCTGGATCATGTCGGAGATGCATGAGACGGCGGCGGCTGTCACCGATCATCTGGAGGAGCTGGAACTGGGTCTGGCCCAGGAGAAGATCTACAGCTTCCTCTGGGACCTCTTCTGTGACTGGTACATTGAACTGGCCAAGGAACGGCTGAGATCCGGGGGCAGGCCCGGCCGTGCGGCCCAGGCCGTCCTTTTCCGGGTCTTCTCGGACACCATGGCCCTCCTGCATCCCTTCATGCCCTTTGTCACGGAGCGGATCTACGGCAACCTCAACGAAGGGGAGATGCTGATCCGGGCCCCCTGGCCAGAGGCGGAGAGTTATCTTCGGGATCCGGAAGCCGAATCTTCCATGCGGCACATGATCGACGCCATCCGCGGGGTCCGCAATATCCGGGCCGAGTACCGGATCGAACCCAAGAAGAGACTGTCGGCCAAGCTGAAGACGGATAACGACAGTCTGGCCAAACGGATGTCAGAGGCCCAGGACACCCTGTCCCGCCTGGCCGGCATCGGGGACCTTTCACGGATCGCCCCGGATGTATCCTTTTTGCCATCCGATATTGTCATCGTCTTTTCCGGGGGAGAAATTGCCGTCCCCCTGGAGGAGCTGG
>DUUZ01000043.1 GCA_012841255.1 Clostridiaceae bacterium | reverse complement strand
GTCATGTCAGAGATCTTTGACATCAATCTCAAGGAAGAAGGATTGCAGCGGATTTTATGGGCGGAACGCCATATGCCCATCCTGGGAGAAATCCGCCGCCGCTTTGAGAAAGAGCAGCCTTTCAAGGGCCTTCGCATATCCCTGGCTATACATCTGGAAGCCAAGACGGCCTGCCTGGTCCGGGCCTTGCGAAGAGGCGGGGCGGAGGTCTATGTGACGGGATCCAATCCCCAGTCCACCCAGGATTCCATTTGTGCCGCTCTTGTGGCGGACGGCTGTGAGGTCTTTGCCATTCACGGGGCTTCTTTTCAGAAATACCATGAGTTCTGGAAGAAGACCTTGAGCTTGAAGCCTCATCTGGTGATCGATGACGGAGCCGACCTGATCAGGCTCCTGCACGGTGAGTGCAGTGAGTATGCAGGTGAGGTCATCGGCGGCTGTGAGGAGACTACATCCGGTGTCCAGAGACTGCGGGCCTGGAACCGGGAGGGGTCGCTTCGTTTCCCGGTTATTGCTGTCAACGATGCTTTATGCAAAACCTATTTCGATAATTTCTACGGGACCGGACAAAGTACGGTGGGGGCCATCATGAGTGCCACCAATCTCATGCTGGCCGGCAAACGTTTTGTCATGGCCGGCTACGGCTGGTGCGGCCGGGGGATTGCCCGGATGGCTGCAGGTCTTGGCGCCCATGTGATTGTGACGGAGATTGATCCCATTCATGCCCTGCTGGCGGCCATGGACGGATTTGATGTCATGACCATGGATGAGGCGGCCGCGGTGGGAGACATTTTTGTTACGGCAACAGCCTCCGTGGATGTCATTCATAAGGGGCATTTCGAAAAAATGAAGTCCCATGCCCTTATTTGCAATGCCGGCCATTTCAGCCGGGAAATTGATCTTGACGCCCTGGCGGAACTGGCCGTGACGGCTGAGGAAACCCGCAGGAATATCATGAGCTACACTCTGGAAAACGGCCGGATTCTCCATGTCATCGCCCACGGAGCCCTGGTCAATATCGCGGCGGCCGACGGCCACCCTGTTGAAATTATGGATATCTCTTTTTCCTTACAGGCTTTAAGTGCTGAATATCTGACCCGAAACCGCCATCTGCCCGTCGAAGTCTATGCAGTTACCGGACCCATCGACCGGCAGGTCGCCGACGTGAAACTGAAAACACTCGGGCTTTCTCTCGATATTGAGACGGAGGCTCAAAGACAGTACCGGCAAAAAGATATCATCGTGTAAATCCATGCCAGGCATGGAAAAGGAGGAGAAACCAACATGAAAAAATTGCTGAAAAGACTGGGAGTCGTCCTGTTTGCGGTCGCTCTGCTGACCAGTGTCGCCTGCGGCCCCGGCACGACGACGGATCCCACAGGTTCCGAAGGGACCCAGACACCGCCCGTTGAGGGCCCGTCACTGAAGATTGCCATTGTCACCACCTCGGGCGTCGATGACGGCTCTTTCGGCCAGGACTGCTACAACGGCATTATGACCTTTATCGGGAAGAATCCCGGCTCGACGGTCACACCGGTCAAGGAGCCGGACAATGCCAAGGTCATGCAGGCAGTCGCGGACATTATCGCCGACTACGATGTCCTGGTCCTGCCCGGCTTCCAGTTCGCCCCGGTGGGTGTCCTGGCTGCGGAGAACGAAGACAAGAAGGTGATCCTGGTCGATACGCCTCCCCAGAATGAAGCGGGTGAAGACGTTGAACTGGACAATGTCTACGGGATGATGTTCTCTGAGCAGGAGAGCGGATTCTTCGCCGGCGTTGTGGCTGCCTTGGAAACCAAGACCGGCAAGGTCGGTTCTGTTCACGGGATGGCCTTCCCGCCCGTCGTCAACTACCAGTTCGGCTTTGAGGCCGGGGTCGCTTATGCCAATAAGCATCTGGGAGCCAGTGCCGAGGTCATCTCCCTGCCCTCATACGCAGGAACTGATGTCACCGGGACCAATGTCGGCAGCAACTATGTCGGTGACTTCGCAGATGAAGCGACCGGCAAGACGATCGGGAGTACGCTCTACGACATGGGCTGCGACATTCTCTTTGTTGCGGCGGGAGCTTCAGGAAATGGTGTCTTCACAGCCGCCAAGGAACGGGACGGCGTCTTCTGCATCGGCTGTGACGTTGACCAGTACGATGACGGCGACCGGGGAGACGGCACCAACATCATCCTGACCTCGGCCCTCAAGGTCATGCACCTCAACGTGGACCGGCAGCTTCAGGCCATCCTGGACGGGACCTTCTCCGGCAAGAACGAGGTTCTGACCGTCCAGACCGATTCCACCGGCTATGTGTCGGCGGACGGCCGTCACCAGATGTCGGCAGATACCCTGGCCAGGCTGAAAGAGGTTTACGACAAGATGAAGGCGGGCGAGATTGTGCCGCCCGGCAACTTCACTGAACAGACCCGGGACGACTTCCCCGGTCTCTAGAACACTTTTTTCCGGGAGTGTGAGATCCGGCGCCCGTCATTGACGGGCGCCGGTCAGGAAGCAAGAGGGTTGTTGTATGACTGAAACGGCTGACCGCAAGGCCGTCGTCCAATTGTCCGGTATCCGGAAACAGTTTCCCGGAGTGCTGGCCAATGATGACATTTCCCTTGATATCTATGAAGGTGAAATATTCGCCATCCTGGGTGAGAACGGGGCGGGCAAAACCACCCTCATGAATATCCTCTTCGGTCTCTACCGGCCGGATGCCGGCGAGATCAGGATCCGGGGGGATCTGGCGGATTTCAGTTCGCCCCGGGATGCGACCGCGCTTGGCATCGGCATGGTGCATCAGCACTTCAAGCTGGTCGAAAATTATACGGTTGCCGAAAATATTATTCTGGGCCTGGAACCCGTCAGGAAACGGCTGGGCCTTTTTCCCCTGATCAATGAAAAATTCGCCAATAGGGAAATCGCTGAACTATCCGATCATTACGGCCTGAAGGTTGACCCCAGGCTACGGATCAAGGACGCCAGCGTCTCGGAACAGCAGCGGGTGGAGATCCTGAAGATGCTCTACCGCAAGGCAGACATCCTGATCCTGGATGAACCGACGGCCATGCTGGCGCCCCAGGAGATCGAGCACCTGATCCAGGTCATCCATGAACTTCGGCGAAACGGCAAGACCGTAATCCTTATTACCCATAAACTGGACGAGATCCAAAGATTGGCCGACCGCTGTGCCGTTTTACGCCGGGGCCGCCTGATCGATATCTTTGACGTCAAGACGACGGATACGGCTCATATGGCGGAGACCATGGTGGGTCATGCCGTCGATTACGATTTAAAAAGAGAGAAAAGAGAACCCGGAGAGCCTATCCTAACCGTTGAGAATCTGTCAGTTATAGAAGACAAAGGTGTCTCTATTGTCAAAGATGTCTCTTTCAGCGTCCGGGCTGGAGAAGTACTGGCCCTGGCCGGTGTCTCGGGAAACGGGCAGATCGAGATC